>JAAYIE010000148.1 GCA_012744275.1 Desulfobulbaceae bacterium | reverse complement strand
GATCGATACCATGCGTGCGCGTGCCCAGGCTAAGAGTATCGAGAAGAGCGAGCCTGAAAGGCATGAGTTCAGGGCGGTAGGGCAAGCCACAGCCGATGCTTTGAGGTTTGACGAAAAGGCTACAAGAAAACGCCTTATCGACAAGCAACTGATTGCTGTGGGTTGGGATATCAACCCAGATAGAGGCAATACGGCAGAAGTAGCTCGGGAGGTGGAAACATCCAACCAACCCACCAAGAGTGGCACTAGGTATGCCGACTATATACTCTGGGACAATAATGGCAAGCCACTTGCAGTAATTGAGGCAAAAAAAGCAGCGTTAACCCCAGAAAAAGGTCGCACACAGGCCAAGCTCTAAGAATTACTACGCTAATCGGGACGGTTTGCAGACTTCAAAGGTCATATACAAGACAGGGTCAATGCCTTGTTAAAGCACCTCAACCCGTTGCAGGCCAAGATTGAGTTGATCAAACAGGTCGCTTCCAGCGAATTTTGGGCCAGTGTTGATGTGGCCACTCTTGAAGATCTGCGTCGGGAACTTCGTGGCATCATGCACCACCGGCAAAAACCTACCGGTCCTCAATCTTTGCCACATAAGGTAATCGACATAACAGACGGCGGTGTAGAATTCGACCGCCGCAGTAGCAATATCAAGTCTATAGACATGCAGCTTTACCGCCAGTTAGTTGAAAAAACCCTGGAACAGTTGTTTGACACCAGTGCGGTTTTGCAGAAGATTCGACGCGGTGTGCCCGTCTCGCAGCAGGATCTGGACTCACTCATATCGCTCACCCTGATTCAGACTCCGGATGTCAGCCTGGAGTTGCTGTGTGATTTTTTTCCTGAATCAGCCCCGCCGCTCGACTTTATCATCCGCACCATTGTCGGTATGGAACTGGATGCGGTGGAAGAACGCTTTGCCTCCTTTGCCCGCAGATTTTCGGAAGATTCCCGTCAGACCCATTTTCTGCGCCTGCTCAAAAACCACATCCAGAAATATGGCGCGATCACGGTGGAAAAACTTTATGAGGAACCCTTCACCACTATCGCCAGCGACGGACTGGATGGCGTATTTGCCAGGGAAGATCAGATCGACGAACTGATCTCCATTATTAAAACCTTTCAACCCTCATCAGGAGCATCAAGGGCATGATTAGTGGGCAGTTGAAAAGCAGTGTCGATAAACTGTGGGATGATTTCTGGAGCGGTGGCATTGCCAATCCGCTCTCCGTCATTGAGCAGATTTCTTTTCTTATGTTTGCACGGCTCCTCGACATCCGGGAAACCCGTGAAGAGAAAAAGGCAGGTAGAACAGACAAACCCTTCCGCCGGCTCTTTAGTGATCAGCCCCTTGAGGATGAAGCGCGGCGCAAAATGCTGGAAGGCCTGGTTAAAACGGAGCAGGATCTCCGTTGGTCCCGTTTTAAAAACAGTAGTGCAGAAGACATGGTCCGCATCGTCCGTGATGGTGTTTTCCCCCACTTTAAAACAGTAGTCATGGAGGGTGCGCTGTTCGGCGAATACATGAAGGACGCCCAATTGTTGATCCAGAAGCCGAGCCTGCTCGTCACAGCGGTTAATACCATCAATGAGTTGCCACTCACCACTGGCGACACAAAAGGTGATCTCTACGAATATATGCTTGGCAAACTGACCACCGCTGGCATTGCCGGGCAGTTCCGCACTCCGCGCCACATCATCACCAAAATGGTGGAAATGCTTGAGCCTCAACCCAATGAGGTTATCGGTGACCCAGCCTGTGGGACCGGCGGTTTTCTGGTACAGACCATGCATTACCTCCAGCAGGTTCACACCACCCCAGGCATGGAGTATCGGGACGAAGACAACAACCTCATCTACCCCGGTGATAAACTGGAACCCTATCGCGAGCATATTCAGACCAACCTGCTGCACGGCTTTGATTTTGATGCCACCATGCTGCGCATTGCCGTCATGAATCTGCTACTGCACAATATTGAAGCCCCGAACATCCATTACATGGACACCCTGTCCAATCGATTCTCGGAAAACTTCTCAAATCAGGCCGCAGGTTTTTTTGATGTCATCATGGCCAATCCGCCCTTTAAGGGCAACCTGGACTACGAGGATGTCCATCCCTCACTTTTGAAAAAGGTCAAGACCAAGAAGACCGAGTTGCTCTTTGTCACCCTGATCCTCAGGATGCTCAAACCAGGCGGTCGCTCAGCCACCATTGTGCCAGACGGCGTGCTCTTCGGTGCCTCCAAGGCGCATCAGGCCCTGCGCCAGGCACTGGTGGATGACAATCAACTTGAAGCGGTGATTTCTCTGCCCTCAGGGGTGTTCAGGCCCTATGCAGGTGTTTCCACTGCGGTCATTGTCTTCACCAAGGGCGGACGCACCGAAAATGTCTTCTTTTACGACGTACAGGCAGACGGTTATTCCCTTGATGACAAACGAACCGAGGTGGAGGAGAACGACCTGCCAAATATGCTGGAACGCTGGCAGCAGCGCGATCCGAAGCAGGACAATGACCGGACTAAAAAACATTTTTTTGTAGCGGCGGCTGATATCCGGGCCAACAAGTATGACCTTTCCATCAACCGCTACAAGGAAACGGTTTACGAAGAGGAGCAATACGATCCTCCCAAGGAGATTCTGGAGCGGATGATAGCCCTAGAGCAGGAGATTATGGCAGATATGAAAGAATTGCGGGGGATGTTAGGATGAAAACAAAATGGCCAACAATTCCTCTTGGCAAAATAGCTGTCAGCCGCAGTGGGTCTACAAACCCTGCAAAATATAAGACAGAAACATTTGAGTTGTACAGTATACCAGCTTATGACCATGGGACACCAGAGGTTATCCCAGGCAAGGAAATTGGCTCCGCAAAGAAAAATGTGAGGCCCAATGACGTGCTTCTTTCTCGCATCGCACCTCATATACAACGTGTATGGGTAGTGGGAGAGAAACGTGGAAACCGGCAAATTGCTTCAAGCAAATGGATTGTTTATGATCTTGCCCGTTGTTGAAGGACATCTTGTTAAGCGAGTACATTCCTTAACGGAGGTGTTCGATGACAATGAAAACAAAATCAAGCAAGACCAGACAACGGTATTCTCAGCAGTACAAGACAGAAT
>JAAYIE010000155.1 GCA_012744275.1 Desulfobulbaceae bacterium | reverse complement strand
CTGGCCGATCAACTGAAAAAAACCGGCATTACTACCAGCCGTCTGGCCTGCGGCATCCCCATGGGCATGGACATCAAATATGCCGATGAACATACCCTGGCCCACGCCATCAGAGCTCGCCAGCAGATAGCAGAGCGCCTGTAGCCGCCTGCTGTAGACGTAGCGCTTCCTTCCTCCGCATTAATGGGCGTGGGCAATCTGTCCACAGAGGCACCAACCCCTCAAGGGGTTAAAAGTGCTGTTCTGCCGGTATATCTCAAAAATCGTAAGCAATAACAATAAAGGCGAGTAGAACGCTGTTCCCCATATTCAAATTGCAGATCAATGGCGCGCTCTCCAGAAGGCTTCGACGAATACGGTGCCAGCAATGATTCAAGAAGCGTGGCTACCGCAACATTTCTTATATTTTTTACCAGAACCACAGGGACAGGGCGCATTACGCCCAATTTTTTCCTCTTCCCGCTGCACTGGTTGGTTTTTTGGAGCTTCCTCCGCCTCTTTTTCAACCCGCTTGGCCGCTTCGAGTTGCCGTTCCTGGGCCAGGCGCTGTTCCTCCTGCATCCGGGCAAGCTCATCTTCGCTCAAGAGCTGGATGCGCATGAGATTGCCCACCGTGTTCTGATTGATGGCCTGAATCAGACTGGCAAAGAGGTTATAGCCCTCACGCTTGTATTCCTGCAGCGGGTTCTTCTGACCATAGCCACGCAGGCCAATACCCTCTTTAAGGTGATCCATCTGGAGCAGATGGTCTTTCCATAGGGTGTCCACCATCTGTAAAAGCACCATGCGTTCCAGATGACGCATCTGCTCCTGTCCGTTCACCTCTTCACGTGCCGCATAGGCCGCATCCACGGCTGCCTGCAATTTTTCCTGCAGACTATTTCTGTCCATCTCCTGCTTGTCGCTATCGCTCAACTCCAGTTTGAGGTTAAACTGGTGGGCCATGCGTTCTTCCAGGGCTGGCCAGTCCCATTCATCGGAATGGCCGCTTGAGGAGGCAAACTCATTGGCAATATTTTCAACCATCTCCTGCATGATATCAAGGACGAGTTCATGCACATCCGCGCCTTCGAGAATGGCCCGCCTTTGGCTGTAGATGACCTCGCGCTGCTTATTCATAACATCGTCATACTCAAGCAGGTGCTTGCGGATATCAAAGTTATGGCCTTCCACCTTGCGCTGCGCGTTTTCAATGGCCTTGGTCACCATGGAGTGTTCAATGGGTTCATCCTCCTCCATGCCCAGCTTGTCCATGACAAAGCTGAGGCGATCTGAGCCGAAAATGCGCAGAAGGTCATCCTCCAGAGACAGAAAGAACCGCGAGCTACCCGGGTCGCCCTGCCGGCCGGAACGGCCACGCAGCTGGTTATCAATGCGGCGGCTTTCATGGCGACTGGTGCCCAGGATGTGTAGACCACCCAGTTCACGCACTCCCTCACCGAGCTTGATGTCTGTACCACGGCCCGCCATGTTGGTGGCAATGGTCACTCGGCCACGCTGGCCTGCGCCGGCAACGATTTCCGCCTCGCGCTCGTGCTGTTTGGCATTGAGTACATCGTGCTCAATGCCCTCGGCAGTGAGCATTTTGGAAATTTTCTCTGAGATATCAATGGAAATGGTACCTACCAAAATAGGCTGGCCGCTTTCGTTGCGCTCTTTGATTTCCTTGACAATATTGCGGT
>JAAYIE010000147.1 GCA_012744275.1 Desulfobulbaceae bacterium | reverse complement strand
GGCTGTAGCGCAGCATAAGGGCAGCAGACAGGATCTGCGCCAGTGGATTGGCGGTATTCTGGCCGGCAATGTCCGGGGCAGACCCGCCCGCAGGTTCAAACAGGCCAAACTTGCCGCCATTGAGACTGGCCGAGGCCAGCATACCCATGGAGCCGGTAATCATGGCAGCCTCATCGGAAATAATGTCGCCAAACATGTTGCCGCAGAGCAGCACATCAAACTGGTGGGGATCGCGCACCAGCTGCATGGTGGCATTGTCGATGTATATATGGTTTAATTCCACATCTGTATAACCACGTGCTACCTCTTTAACCACTTCACGCCAGAACACCATGCTGGTGAGCACATTGGCCTTGTCCACCGAGGTTACCTTGCGGCGACGCAGGCGGGCGGCCTCAAAGGCCATGCGGGCAATGCGCTCGATCTCGGCGCGGGTATATATCTTGGTATCCCAGGCGCGCTCATCTGCGCCATGGCCTTCCCTGCCCTTGGGCTGGCCAAAATAGATGCCCGAGGTGAGTTCGCGCACCACCAGGATATCAAAACCATCACCAACAATATCAGCACGCAGCGGGCAGGCAGCCGCCAGAGGGCCAAATACCTTGGCCGGACGGAAGTTGCAGAACAGATCAAAATGCTTGCGCAAAGGCAGAAGCGCTGCCCGTTCGGGCTGCTGGTTCGGTGGCAGCCTCTCCCATTTGGGCCCGCCCACCGAGCCGAAAAGGATGGCGTCGGCGGTTTCGCATATTTTTAAGGTAGCCTTGGGCAGGGCCTCGCCATGCCGGTCAATGGCAATACCACCCACATCGGCATAGTCATAACTCAGAGAAAAACCAAAACGCTTTTGCGCTGCATCCAAAACCTTAACAGCCTCGGTCATAACCTCCGGC
Organism: Desulfobulbaceae bacterium; assembly: GCA_012744275.1. Classification (GTDB taxonomy): domain Bacteria; phylum Desulfobacterota; class Desulfobulbia; order Desulfobulbales; family Desulfobulbaceae; genus Desulfobulbus. The sequence continues at coordinate 2,011 of JAAYIE010000147.1, read as the reverse complement.
CCAATACCGTCTCCGGGCAGAACTGCAATCTTTTTCACTCGCGACTCCCTTGGCAAGTTGGCTCAAATTAGCTCAATGAGCAGATTAAATGGAGTGTATATCGTAAAAACAAAGATGAAAGGCAGGCCGGCACTATAACAAACAATTGAGTCGCATACCAGTTCTGTTGCGTAGCCAGAAGGGTCTGCTATTTCTGCTCGGTAAAAAGGGGCTGGCCAGGATGCGCAAGGCCTTTTTTTCATTGTCGTTACAGCTCAGCAGTTTCGGAAAAGAGACAACTTTTTAAGGCGTTACGCATACAGATAAGCGCAGGAATTCAGCAGGTTGTGCCAGCTTCAGACTAAAGCCGGCACAGAGAGCGCCCTGTTGTGGCATTGGAGCCAGTGTGTGTGCCCGGTCTGCAGCTTAACTCTGGATCTCAGGCCCGGCGCATCGGCGCATGCAGGCAAGAAAGCGGGGCGCCCGGGAAAAGGGCAGTACTACCTGCCGTTCTGCATGCAGGCGCCAGTGTGTAGCCACCTCTTCCGGCAGATCATCCAGGCCCTCTGAACGGGCAAGGAAGAGCACCACATCGGTATCTGCCGCGGCCAATGGCGCGGCCATTTCCAGAAAGGCCGCAGGCTCTGCCACGGCCCGGCCTGTTATATGGCTGTAGCTTATTTGCGGGCTGCGCGAACTGGAGTTGTGGTACAGGGTTTCCACCCGTGCCTCCACCACCTCTACCCGGGCCAGGGCCAATAAGCGCACCACATGCCGCAAAAAAATGGCCCGCTTTTGCCGGGGTTCCACCAGGCTGAAGCGGGCTTCAGGGAAAAGGGCTGCCAGCACCAAGCCGGGAAAGCCCGCACCACTGCCAATATCGAGCAGGTGCGTGGCGGGATGATTGGTCAGCCTGGGAGCGAGGACAAGAGAATCAAGGAAATGCAGTTCCACCAGCTGCTCAGTACTGGTGTCGCGGGCCACCAGGTTGATACGACGCATCCACTTGCTGAGCTCAGCACAGTACAAGGTTAGTCGGCCCAACTGCTCCTGCGTCAGGGGGAAATCCAGGGCAGCCGCACCTTCTGCCAGCAGGGTTTCAGCTTTCATTCAGGCGCAGCAGCGCCGAATTGGCATGGGCATCCAGGCCTTCCAGCTCAGCCAGCAGGCGAATATGACCAGCATCGCCACGAAGCGCCTCGGGTGTATAGTGGATGAGGGAAATCTGCTTTAAAAAAGTTTCGACCCCCAGAGCCGAAGCAATTTTGGCCGTGCCCATGGTGGGGAGCACATGGTTAGGGCCAGCCACATAATCTCCGGCTGCCTCGGGGCTGTAATGACCAAGGAAAACTGCGCCGGCATGACGGATGGCGGGCAGTTGGCTCCAGGGGTCGGCCAGATGCAATTCCAGGTGTTCGCTGGCGATATCATTGGCCAGGGCAATGGCAGCATCCAGGTGGTCAGCAATAAAAATATGACCATGCTCTTTAAGGGCAGTGCGGGCAATATCAGCCCGATTCAAACGGGGCAGCTGCAGTTCCAGTTCCCTGGCCACCTCCTCGGCCTGCGCTGCGCTGCAGACAATGGCCAGGGCAAGCGCCTGCGGGTCGTGCTCGGCCTGGGCCAGCATATCGGCAGCAATAAAAGCAGGTCTGGCAGATGCGTCTGCCACTATCAGTACCTCGCTGGGCCCGGCCAGCATGTCGATGCGCACCCGCCCCATCACCTGGCGCTTGGCTTCGGCAACATACTGATTGCCCGGCCCGGCAATCACCTCCACCGGGGCAATACTTTCGGTGCCAAAGGCAAGAGCGGCAACAGCCCAGGCCGAACCAAGCTTGTACACCTCGTCAATGCCGATACTGCGGGCTGCCAGCAGAAGCGCTGGATGTACCTTGCCGGCGCGGTTAGGCGGCGTTACCATTACCCGCCTGCGTACCCCGGCAATATCTGCTGGAATACCGTTCATCAATACAGAAGAAACCAGGGGAGTAGAGCCTTCCCTGCCGCCCGGCACATAGAGCCCGGCCGC
>JAAYIE010000146.1 GCA_012744275.1 Desulfobulbaceae bacterium | reverse complement strand
TCAGGAAGCGTTTGCCCAAGCGCATCAGACAACCGCTGCTTGTACCACAACAGCCCAACCAGGTCTGGTCTGCCGATTTCATGAGCGATACACTCTGTGCGGGCAAAAGGTTTCGCACGTTTAACGTGATCGACGACTTCAACCGGGAGGCGCTGCAGGTTGAGATCGACACGTCCATCACCGGCAAACGGTTGATCCGGGTCTTTGAGCGTCTGCGGCTGGATCGTGGCTTGCCGGGGACACTTCGGGTCGACAATGGGCCTGAGTTTCTTTGCAGCGACTTTGTTTCCTGGGCTGAGTCTCACGGCATGAATATCCATTACATCCAGCCCGGAAAACCGAACCAGAATGCGTACATCGAGCGCTTCAACCGGACTTATCGCAATGAATTACTTGACTTTTATTTGTTTCACAACCTGGATGAAGTCAGGGAAATGACCTGCTGGTGGATGATTGAATATAACGAACAGCGGCCGCATGATTCCCTTGGGGATCTGACGCCGGCGGAATACCTGTCAACATACGCCAAAAATTCTACTTTTAAACTGTCTGCTTGACAGGGAAGCTTACGTGTCCTTCAACTATGGGCAAGATCAGTATGCAGGAAGGTTTCGAGCTTCGTCAGCTCGCGAACTTTAGTGCGGCAAAAGCGCACTGTTTCCAGTAGCACAGGCGCACCCGGCGTCGCAGCCAATGGTCGAGTTCCGGGATGGGCCGATACAGCTCCGCTATCCCGAAGTAACCCACCCAGCCACGCAGATACTCTACCAGTTTGAACATTCGGTAGTCCATGGAATACGCCACATCCAGCGCAACCCGCGCTGCTTCTCTGCACTCATCCAGGCCAGACCTGCGTCACACGCGCAAAACAAAACCTGAAGACAAACAGAACGCGAAAAAAATCCGCTTTTAATAATCCCCGGCTATTTTGCCGTCGATCAGTTCCAATACCACATCAAATTTCCCGTAAGCGCGGTCACCAGGGGAATATTCAAAGAGCATTCACCAGAGTGCCTCAGACTCCCTCGCCGTCATTATTTTTGATCTGCAATTGGAATTTCACGGCAACAGTATAATCAGCCTGGGGAATAACCATGGGACAAATCAGCGCACGCAACCTCACCTTGGGTTACGGCAGCAAGAAGGTGCTGCACAACCTGAATCTCACCATTGAACAGGGTGAATTTTTAAGCATCATAGGCCCTTCTGGAGTGGGCAAGTCCACCCTGCTCATGGCTATCAACGCCACTACCTCCATCTTGGACGGTGAATTCCAGGTTCTCGGCCAAGACCTCACCAGCTTGAAAAATCATGAAATCAAGGCGCTGCGTGCCAAGATCGGGGTCATTTTCCAGGGCTTTAACTTGGTAGCGCGCATGAGCGTACTGAACAATATTGCCAGCGGTATGCTGGCGAAAAAGAACCTGATTGCCGCGCTATTCAAGTACTATAACCACCGCCAGTACGAACAAGTGTATGAGTACATGCGGGTGGTGGGTATAGAAGCGGAAGCACTCAGCCGCTGCGACCACCTTTCCGGCGGCCAGAAACAACGGGTAGCTATTGCACGTGCCATTGCCCAGAAGCCGGAAATCATTCTGGCGGACGAACCCATCTCCTCTCTTGACCCGGTCAGCGCCCGCCGGGTGATGGAGACCCTGAAACATGCCAACGAAAAATATGGCATCACCGTAGTCTCCAACCTGCACCAACTCAACTATGCCAAGGAATACTGCAACCGGGTGATTGGCATCAACCAGGGCAGGATTGTCTACGACGGCCCAGCGCAGGAACTCTCACCAAGCATTGTCGACCGTATTTACCATGCCGACCGCCCCAAAAAAGAGGAGGCAATCGACTTGGTACCATCTTTTACTGGTCAGGGCTTGCAGATGCCTGCCTGAGTTGGTTGGCCGGCCTGAAAATACTCTGCCTTCCCTATTTTTTTGCCTGTCCATCCCTGGCGCAGCCTGTTGGTCCTGATGCAGATCTGTGCCAGGGAAAATTCTTCATTCACCTGAAACTACAAGGAAAGATTATGAAACTGTTCAAACGACTGCTCTTCTCGCTTGCCCTCACTTGCCTCGCGGCTCCTACTGTATTTGCCGCGCCCCAGGCCGACTGGCCCAAACAACTCAACTTCGGTGTAATTCCGGTGGAATCCTCCGACAACGTTACCGATCGCTTCGGCAATCTTGCCCAGTACCTGGAAAAACAGCTCGGCATTCCAGTCAAGCTGCAGACAGCCACCGACTACGCCGGCGTGATTGCCGCCATGCAGTTCAAGCACATCGATCTGGCCTACTTTGGCCCTAAATCCTACGTTGAAGCCGCCCAACGCGCCAATGCTGAGGCCTTTGTTATTGAAACAGCCTTAGATGGCAGCAAGGGTTACCACGGCCTTATCATCACCAAAGCCGATTCACCCATCAAGTCTCTGGAAGATGCCAAGGGTAAGATTTGGGCCTTCACCGACCCAAATTCCACCAGTGGCACCCTGGTACCAACCGTATATTTCGTCAAAGAAATGAAGATCAAACCGGAGGAATACTTCTCTAGGGTAGTTTATTCCGGCAGTCACCAGGCCTCCATCCTTGAAGTGAAATCCGGCTGTATTGACCTGGCCTCCACCAACGACCTGGATCTCTTGCGCGGTGATGGCAAGCAGTGGGATGCAAAAAAGGATTTCCGTATCCTGTGGACCTCACCGCTTATTCCCAGCTCGCCCATGGCCTATCGCAAGGATTTGCCCGAATCACTAAAAAAGGCACTGACCGATGCCTTTGTCGCCTACGATGATAAAAAAGGTTTGGATCTGCTCAAAGTAAGTGGATACCAGCCTGCCACCGACGACGTTTTTGATCCCATTCGCGAGCAGATTGAAGTGAAGAAACAGCTTGATGCCAACTGATGAGCAGCACGGCCTAGGCCACGAAGGGAGTGTACCACTCGTGGCCTTTGCGTGCACAGGCTTGTCTAAGGGAAACCAGGAACGGCCATGACTGAAACGAGTATGCGGCTTGACGAAATCCGTCGTAGAACCAACCCCTTCAACCCCAGTTCCATATCCATCAGTCTGGCGGCCCTGGTACTGGTGCTGTGGTGCTGGCATTCCACTAGCATGAGCATTCCCGCCCTCATGGAAGGCTGGGGCAACATGTACCGCTATATTGCTGGCAATCCTGAGATCAGGGACAGTGGTTTTTTCCCACCCACGATCGCAGGCCCCACGGTGATGAAGTACCTGATCTCCATGCTGGAGACCGTGCAGATGGCGGTGCTGGCGCTTATTCTCTCGGTGCTGATTGGCTTTCCCCTGTCGCTTCTGGCCTCACGCAACACCTTGAACATCATTATCCCGGGTGAACAGAAGTATTCCAGACTGCTCAAAAACTTTCTCTACACCACCGTACGATTTTTCGCCAACCTGTGCCGCTCGATCAATGAAATCATTTGGGCCCTGCTCTTTGTCTCCGCCGTGGGCCTCGGCCCCATGCCCGGTATTCTGGCGCTGGCGGTGCATACTTCGGGCGTGCTCATCAAGCTCTTCTCGGAAGGTATCGAAACCGTGGAACAAGGCCCGATTGATGCTTTGAACGCGACCGGCGCAGGCTCCATCAAGGTTATTTCCTACGCGGTGCTGCCGCAAATCACGCCTTTTTTCGTATCCATGACCCTGTACCGTTTTGAATCGGACGTGCGTTCCGCCACCATCCTCGGTTTCACCGGCGCAGGCGGCATTGGCGTGTACCTCTTTGATAAGCTGCGCAGCTACGAGAACCACGATGTCACCACCATCCTGATCATTATTGTGATCACGGTGGCCATTATCGACCGGCTAAGCGCCATTATCCGCGACCGCTATAGCTGATGCATTCCGACTCCGTATCAAATACGTGCTCTTATACGCCTGCGTCGTATTTGTCTCGTCTCCTTGATTTCACCTTTTTCTGACATTGGCATAACCAGTTAATTGATATGGCAACACAGGGACATATTGTCCTCACCCACTGGGTCCATCAGGAAACTCTCGACCTGTTAAGCAACTACGGCCCGGTGCTGGCTAATCAAAGCCGAGAAAGCCTGGCCAGGGAAGAACTGCAAGCCCGGCTGGCCGAGGCCAGGGCAGTGATGGTCTTCATGCCCGACTGCGTGGATGCGGCCTTTTTGGCGCAATGCCCAAGACTTAAGATCGTGGCTGCAGCCCTCAAGGGCTTTGACAACATTGATGTGGCTGCCTGCACGGGGCGTAACATCTGGCTGAGCATTGTACCTGATCTGCTCACCATCCCCACGGCCGAGTTGGCTATTGGTCTGATGATTAGCCTGGGCCGCAATGTGCTGGCTGGAGACCGCCGCATCCGCCATGCCGCCTTCCAAGGCTGGCGGCCCCTGCTCTACGGCAAGGGGCTCTATGGCTCAACCGTGGGTATCTTGGGTCTGGGCGCTGTGGGCAGTGCCATTGCCCGCATGCTTACCCCCTTTGGCTGCACCACCCTGGCTTATGATGTGCGTAACATCAGCCGAAAGGAATGCACCGAACTGCAAGTGCAGCCCACTAGCCTGGGAGAGCTGTATAAACAGAGCGATTTTCTTGTTGTTGCTCTGCCGCTCACAGACGCCACCTTACACTTCATTGACAGGGAGGCGCTCAGCCAGATGCAAAAAAGTTGCTACCTCATCAATATGGGCCGCGGTTCCTGTATTGATGAAGAGGCGGTGGGCGCAGCCTTAGCAAGAGAGCGGCTGGCTGGCTACAGCGCCGATGTCTTTGCCTTTGAAGACTGGATCCGCCCGAACAGACCGCAATACATCCCGAAAAGGCTGTTAAGCGAACGGGAGCATACCCTGTTTACCCCGCATCTAGGCTCTGCTGTGGATAGCGTTCGCAAGGCCATTGCCCTGGAAGCAGCGGCCAATATCATCGATGTATTTGAGGGGAAGCGCCCGCGTGGGGCCATCAACAGCCTGCAATGATGTGCTGTCCTTACCGCACACAATCCATACCCAAGCCAAACACAAGGCTAACCGGATTCGTCTAACTTGGCGCATTCATTTGAAATCCAGTCCATCCTGCTGGGGAAAAGCGAGACACCCTATTTTTATGGAACGAGAACAGCTCAATTTTGCGCTGCAACACTGCAGTGCAGAGGCATTGCAGCAGCTCTGCCGCCGCATTGAAGCAAAAGCCAAAGTAGAGCGCATTAAACAACCAACCGCACAGACCTTGCTGGTGCCCGTGATCGACCCTATCAACCACGGCTCCTTCTACAGCGGCGAGGTCCTGGTCACCAGCGCCATCACGAGAGTGAACGGAGTGAACGGCTGGGCCATGGTGCAGGATGACCAGCCAGAACTGGCCGATGCCGTGGCCCTTTTGGATGCAGCCTTTGCCGCGCAAGTGTGTGCAGAGGACATTATCAACCTGGCTCGGGATGGAGGGGCTAAATGGTGCCAACAGGTGGAACAAGACAGTGCCAGGGCGGAAGCTACCCGGGTGCAATTCGACCTTCTTTAATTCCGCTTCCACAACAAAGCGCTCTCTGTGTCGGCATCGATGCATGCTCCTCGGAGCACTCTTATGTACGCCTTCGTCGCATTCACCTCACCTCCTTGTGATCACCTTCG
>JAAYIE010000145.1 GCA_012744275.1 Desulfobulbaceae bacterium | reverse complement strand
GGTATATCAGCCAAGAATAGTAAAAATAAAAAACGAATTTTACTGGTCGGGGCAGGGGATGAAGCTGAAAAAATTATAAGGGAGCTGCATCAAAATCAGGGGCTGCCGTATACTATATTAGGCTTGCTTGATACAAACCCGAAAAATATCGGTTACAAACTGCATGGGAAGCCTGTTCTTGGTTTAGTTAAGCATTTGCCCATGCACGTACAACAAACACAGGCCCAGGAAATTTTAATCACTTCTGTTGGCAAAGATCCTGAACAACTTCGGCGAACTGTTGCCCGATGTCGGGAAGCTGGTATTCCTTACAGAATCTTGCCCGGTTTTGGTGAACTTGTTCAGGGTAAGCTTTCTGTAAAAAGTGTCCGCGAGGTAGACTATAAAGACCTCTTAGGCCGGGAAGAAGTACAACTTGAGCATGCCCAAATTGGTGCATATTTAACCGGGAAAACTATCCTTGTTACCGGGGCGGGTGGCTCCATAGGCTCTGAGTTGTGCCGGCAAATCGTGCGTTTTTCGCCGGGTAAACTGGTGTTGCTGGATGCGGGTGAAGAGAATTTGTACAAGGTGCAAATGGAATTGCGCCACGAGCATGAAAACGTGCACGCTGAGACAGTGCTTGGCAAAGTGCAGGACCGTCGCTTGTTAGAACATGTTTTTGCCACCCATCAGCCCAACGTGGTTTTTCATGCTGCTGCCTACAAACATGTACCTTTGGTGGAACGCAATCCCTGGCAGGCGGTCTATAATAATATTTTTGCCAGCCAGCTTGTAATAGAAGCGTCAATTTTGTATAATGTAGATCGCTTTGTCCTTGTCTCTACAGATAAGGCTGTGCGCCCGACCAACGTAATGGGAGCATCGAAGCGGGTTACGGAATTACTCATACAATCTTACGGTAGTGGATGTTGGGACGGTGTCTTTACCAAGGGTTGGAAGAAACAATTTCGACAAGATTCTGTTCATCATACCCGCTTTATAGGGGTACGCTTTGGCAATGTCTTAGGTTCTTCCGGTTCGGTTGTTCCCCTGTTCAGACGGCAGATTGAACGGGGCGGGCCGGTTACTGTCACCCATCCTGAAGTAACCCGGTATTTCATGTCTGTTGAAGAGGCTGCGCAACTGATTTTGCAGGCTGCTTCCATGGGTGAAGGTGGCGAGGTTTTTATCCTTAAAATGGGAAAACCTGTCAAAATAGCAGAAATGGCCAAGGAACTCATCCTGTTGTGCGGCAAGGAGCCAGATGCTGAGATTGAGATTTCTTATATAGGCCTGCGGGAAGGTGAAAAGCTCTATGAAGAGCTGATTACAGAAGGAGAGAACATTGTGGATACAGAGCACAGCAAAATCATGGTGCTCAAAAGCGACATCCAACCTTCTTGCCCGCAACTGCACATCCAGTTACAGACATTAGCTCAACTGGCCTCTCAACAAGACTGCCATGGCATAAAAACCATGCTGCACGAGATAGTGGCCGAATACACGGCAGATTATTCTATCTGCTGAACCTGTTGCAGCAAGAATCCAAGTATATCGCATATATTTGTTCGGCAGACACATACATGCCTGATAGGAGCCATCGACCAATGACTACTACTTCATCCTCTTCTAATCCTGGTGCAGCGCAGCCGCATGATCAGGTTTCGGTTTCACCTGATGGGCAGATTTTCCAGTTGCCCAGCCAATCTGATCTCGACCAGGAAAACCAGCGCCTGCATGAACTCGTCCAAGCCCAGCGCAGTTTGGGGCGCGAGATCGTGGTGGTTATGGGCGTCGGATTTGTTGGCGCAGTTATGGCCGGCGTGGTGGCGGACGCCGTCCATCGGGAGACGGGCGAGCCGCTGTACTTCGTCATCGGCATGCAGCGCCCGAGCCCGCGTTCCTATTGGAAAATTCCGTACCTGAACCGTGGCCAGGCCCCGGTCGAGGCCGAGGACCCGGAGGT
>JAAYIE010000144.1 GCA_012744275.1 Desulfobulbaceae bacterium | reverse complement strand
TCTTTGTGGTTGACGGGGTCACCTGTCAGATGACCGAATCAACCACCTTTGACGCCTTTCACGATTACAGCGCTGATTTCGACACCTCTGGCTGGGCCTACACCGGTACCAAGGATCACCCCAAACGTTTCCTGGTGACTGGCAGTTACACCCATGAGCAGGGCTACGAGATGAACGAGCGTCTGCGTAAAAAATACGCAGAAATCAAAGAGAAAGAACAGAGATGGGAAGCCGAACAGGTGGAGGATGCCGAAGTCGTGGTCGTTGCCTTCGGTATTCATGGCCGCATGTGCAAAGACCTGGTTGCCAATCTGCGCGCGCAGGGCAAGAAAGCCGGGTTTATCCGTCCGATTACCCTGTGGCCCTTCCCGGACAAGGCTTTTGCAAATCTGCCCTCTTCGGTGAAAGCCGTGCTGGTTGTTGAAATGAACCACGGCCAGATGGTTGACGATGTGCGTCTGGCGATAAACGGCAAAGTCCCGGTTCACTTCCTCGGCAAGACCGGTGGAGACACCCCCATGTGTACCCTGGCCGACATGACACGCGAAGCCAATACCTTGTTTGGAGCATAACATGCAGACACTGGCTGATTATTACGGAAAAACTCTGAAATTCGACAAGTTATTCGCCTATTGCCCTGGTTGTGGTCATGGCGTGGTTACCCGCCTTGTAGCAGAAACCATTGAAGCGCTTGGTATCAGGGAAAAAACCATTTCAGTGGTCGGTATCGGCTGCGGCGGCTTTTCCCATCACTACATGGAAATAGATGCCATCGAAGCCATTCATGGCCGTTCTCCGGCCACCGCCATTGGCTACAAAATGGGCTTGCCCGACAACATCGTCTACACCTACCAAGGCGATGGCGACATGAGCGCTATAGGCCTGGCAGAGGTGCTGCACGCGGCAAACCGGGGCGTACCCATCACCTGCATCATGATCAATAACTCAGTGTTCGGCATGACTGGTGGCCAGATGTCGCCCACCAGCCTTGTTGGCCAAGTCACTGCCACCACCAGTAAAGGCCGGGACGAAAAAACTCACGGCCACCCCCTGCTCCTGCCGGAGATGATGCAGGCCATGGATGGAGTTGCCTACCTGGCCAGGGAAAGTGTCGCAGATCACAAAAGCATTCTCAAGGCAGCGAAAAGCATCCGCAACGCCTTTGAATGCCAGATCAAGGGGCTTGGTTTTGCCTTTGTCGAAATGATCGTTCCCTGTCCAACCGGACTTAGGATGAACGTGGCAGATGCCTATGAGTGGACTGGCAAACAGGCGCTCAACTATTTCAAACCCCAGGTATTCATCAACAAATTGGAGCAAAGCCGTGAAGTATAAATGCGCATTTTCAGGTTCCGGTGGACAGGGCGCAGCCATGATGGCGAAACTCGCCTGCCTGGCTGGCATCAAAGATAACAAACAGGTTGTTATGACGCAGACCTACGGTATCGAACAGCGTGGAGGCGATTCAACCGGGTATGTGATTCTCTCCAGCGAGCCCATAGGCAACCCGATTGTCGAGGCTGATGCCGATGTGGCCGTGGCCATGAGCGAGAGCATATACCAGGCTACTCTGGAAGGCATGAAGGCTGGCGGCACGCTTTTTGTCAACAGTTCGCTAGTCACCAAGCAGCTTGTGCGGCCAGAAGTCAAGCAGGTGTTTCTGCCTGTGTCTGAAATGGCCCAGGAACTCGGCAATGTCAAGGTTGCCAATATCATCATGCTGGGCGCTGTCGTGAAAACAACCGGCATGTTGAGTGAGGAAGCTATGGCCAGCGCGCTGAGCGATTTGATGGGTAAAAAGAAATCCGCCCTGCTCGAAGCCAACCTTGCCGCCCTGAACAAGGGTATTGAAGTTGCAAAGAAGGAGGCCACGGCATGAGCAAGAAAATGAAGCTGCATCTTATTGAAGGTGAACGCTGTAAATCCTGCGGTTTGTGCGTTGCTGCCTGCCCCAGACAAACGCTGGGCATTGGCGCTAACCTGAACCGCCAGGGCTATGCCTATGTTGTGCAGGTTGCGCCGGAAAAATGCATCAAGTGCAACATCTGTCGCATTGTCTGCCCTGATGTCGCCATTGGCGTCATCCAGGCCAGTTAAGGACGGGAGGTATCGTCATGTCTGATCTCACCCCTCTTTTCAGGCCTAAGAGCGTCGCCCTGATCGGTGCATCCTCCGATACCAAAAAATATGGGTACTGGACGGCAAAAAGCCTGATCGACAACAAGTTTACCGGTGATTTGTATCTGATCTCCAGAACTGCAGCAGGGGATATCCTCGGGCATAAGCCCTATGCGAGTATCTCCAATGTACCAGGTCCGGTTGACCTCGCCATCGTGGGCATATCACCCAAGTATATCCTTCCGGTCATCCAGGAATGTGCTGACAAAGGAGTCAAGGCAGTCATCGTGGTTGCCACCGGCTTTGGAGAAACCGGGCCTGAAGGCAAGGCTCTTGAGCAGCAAATGCTTGATATCGCTCGTAAAGCCGGTATGCGCATCATGGGGCCAAACTGCATGGGCATGTTCAGCGCGCCTGTCAGTTTGAATGCCAGCATCATCGACCTTGATAAGGGCAATATGGGTCTGGTGCTGCAAAGCGGTAACTTCGGCATTGATATAAATTTCAACGCCAAAGCCAGAGGCCTAGGCTACAGCGGCTGGGCCACCATTGGTAACCAGATCGATCTGCGCTTTGCAGATTTTGTTGAATACCTGGGCCAGGATGAGGCCACCCGCGTGGTCATGATGTACATGGAGGGTCTGCGTGTTTCCTCTGAAAAGGATGGCCGATCTTTTCTTGAAAAAGCCCGGCTCACCACCCTCGAAAAACCTGTTGCTGCAATAAAAATTGGCAGAAGCGAAGCTGGAGCCAGGGCCGCAGTTTCGCATACCGGTTCCCTTGCCGGCAGCGAAAAGGTGTTCGATGCCGCTCTCAACCAGGCCGGAGTGATACGGGTAGACAGCCCCAATGAACTCCTTGATGTTGGTGAGGCCTTCTCCCGCTGTAAAAAACCCAAAGGCAACCGCATTGCCATTCTTACAGACGGCGGCGGCCACGGTGTTATGGCCACGGATACTGCCGAACGCTTTGGTCTGGATGCCTTTGTCCTTTCCGAGGCAACCCAGCAAAAAATCCGGGCGATTCTCAAGCCCCACTGCCCCATTAAAAATCCGGTTGATCTGGCAGGCACGCCTGAAGCAGACATGTGGGTTTTTGACCGCTGCGCCGAGGTGCTTCTGGCAGATCCGGAAGTGGATGGGCTGGTGATTGTAGGGCTTTATGGCGGCTACTGCGATCTTTCAGAAGAGTTCCGCCAGCTTGAGATGGATGTGGCCAAGAGTTTGGTTGAGAGAGCTGCCCAGTCTGATAAGCCGGTGGTTATGCATTCCATCTATCAGGCCCAGTGGCCCGAAAGTCTGAGCTACATCAAGGAAAAAGGCTTCCCGGTCTATGGCTCCATTGATGCGGCCATGCGGGCCATGGGTGCGCTGGTTGGTTTCAATGCCAGACAGGAAAAAATCAGAGAAGAGCTTGCTGCGGCTCCCCCTGCATTGCCTGCTGACAGAAAGCCGAAGGTGCAGGCTATTTTTGATCAGGTCCGTTCCCAGGGCAGGGTCAATCTGGTGGAAACTGAAGCCCGGGAAGTGCTGCGCGCTTACGGGTTTGATCTGCCGTGCCACGAATTGGCCAGCAGTGCTGATGAAGCTGCCAGGCTGTTTGCAGATATCGGGGCCGCCAAGGTGGTGATGAAGATTGTCTCGCCGGAGATTTTGCACAAGACCGACGCAGGCGGGGTGATTCTCAACGTCGATTCCGAAGCCAAAGCCCGTGAAACCTACAATACGCTTATAGCCAATGCCAAAGAGTATGACGCCAAGGCGAATATCTTCGGGGTCATGCTCACGCCAATGCTTTCAGGTGGAGTGGAGTGCATAATCGGCAGCAGCTTTGATGCTACTTTCGGCCCAACCATTATGTTTGGCCTGGGCGGTATCTTTGTTGAAGTGCTGAAAGATGTCTCCTTCCGCGTAGCACCCGTGAATGCGCCTGAAGCAGGCCGCATGATCCGGGAAATCAAGGGATATCCCTTACTGGAAGGCGTTCGCGGCAAGAAGGGTGTCAATGTCGCAGCCCTGACCGAAGCTGTGACCAAGCTCTCCTACATGGTCACCGAACTCACTGATGTCGCCGAAGTTGACCTGAATCCTGTCTTTGCCACTGAACAGGGCATTGACCTGGTCGATGCCCGGATTGTGCTGCATTGAGCTGATGTTTCAGAAAAAATCGTACTAAAATAAATAGTTACTTCGTGCTGCTTACATGGCGGCACGAAGTTCAATGTGAGACTAGCAAAGAAAGAGGACGTTATGGAAATCGTCAATGATGCAAACGGACCAGCCCCGCACGGCCCCTATTCCCATGCCATAAAAAGCGGCAATTTGCTCTACACCTCGGGTCAGGTGCCTTTTGATCCGGTAAGCGGGGCATTGATCGGCAC
>JAAYIE010000143.1 GCA_012744275.1 Desulfobulbaceae bacterium | reverse complement strand
CTGCGCCTGCTGCAACTCAATCTCTTTGTCAGAAGAGATTTGATCGGACTTTTCAAGCCGCCACGACCTCAACTCCTTGTCTCTCCACAGCTTTTGCTATGGAAAAATCTGTGAGACAGCACTGATCGACACTGAAAAAAACATTCCATCCGCTCCTACCAATGGGAGTCTTGTTTAGGTGTGTAATTATTGCTGTCTGACTTAGCTTGATTTTGCTTTCGTTGCCATTGAGCACCTCTGTTAAGAAATATACTCGCCTAATAGAATGCCCTTCAACAATGGGCAAGATTGGAAATCCTCCCCTGAAGAACTAAACAGTGACCGGATACAACCAGCCTCTCTTCTTTTTCAAGGGGGAGGGTGACACCAGAGGAAAACAATTATCACGATAATGTGGGCTAATGAGCTGACTGGAAACACTAATTTTATTTTTGTGTTACAAATCGCTTGATAATTAATCTTGCACTGTTACATCTTGTGAGATGCGTGCAGAATTTTTTGACACCGCACCATCTTGAAGGCAACAGCCAATTTCAACCCGTCAGGAGATATTTATGATTCGTTTCATTTGTGTGCTATTTATCACGGTGCTTGTCGTCGGGAACTATGCCCAAGCTCGCACCCTGACCGATCTGATGGGCCGTACAGTAACTGTTCCCGATACAGTGGAGCGAGTAATCTGCTCTGGCTCAGGATGCCTGCGTCTACTCAGCTACTTGCAGGGCCAACATTTGATCGTTGCTGTTGATGATATTGAGACCAGGCGCAGCCAGTTCGATGCTCGACCTTACGCCTTGGCGAATCCGCAATTCAAGACCATGCCGGTCTTTGGCCAGTTTCGCGGTCTGGATAATCCGGAGCGGATTCTGAGCCTTGAACCGCAACCCCAGCTCATTTTCAAAACTTTCGGTGGCATGGGCTATGATCCCGATGAACTGCAGGCCAAAACCGGTATACCTGTTGTTGTCGTGGATGGTGGCGATCTTGGTGCCAGGCGGCCGCAATTGCAACAATCCCTGCAGCTCATGGGTGTAATTATCAATAAAAGCGAACGAGCCGAGGCAGTCATAAACTTTTTTGAGCAAAATATTTCCGAGTTACAGTTGCGCACCGCAGATATTGCGGCAGACAGCCAGCCTTCGGTCTATCTGGGCGGAGTGGCCTACCGAGGTCCCCACGGCTTTCAATCCACAGAGCCAACCTATCCACCCTTTACCTTTATCGGCGCACGCAACCTTGCCCATGCCGGGGCTGGCAAGGCGATGACCAATTCGGAGGTGAGCAAGGAACAGATAGTGGCCTGGAATCCCGATTATCTTTTTGTGGATCTCTCCACCCTGCAGATGGGTGAACAGGCCGGCGGGCTGCACGAACTGCGTACCGACCCTGCCTATGCCACCCTGAGCGCGGTGTCAGAAAAGCAGATCTACGGGGTGCTTCCCTATAACTGGTACTCCCAGAATTTCGACTCCATTCTGGTCAATGCCTATTTTATCGGCAAGGTGCTTTATCCAGAGCGTTTTGAAGATATTGATCCTGCAAGCAAGGCCGACCAGATCTACACTTTTCTGCTTGGCAAGCCAGTGTTTAAAGCCATGAACGCCCTTTTTTCCAATCAGGCTTTTACCCGCCTGCAGGTACGCTGATGCATGCCGACCACGGCCAAGTTCCTGAAGAATACTTTCGCTACCTGGGCTGGAAAATATCTGTTATCGCCATCGCTGCTATTGGCCTGGTACTGGCAATGCTGCTTTCACTGGGGCTTGGTTCCGCTAAAATACCAGTTCTGGAAGTTATTGGCAGCCTACTGGGGCAAGAGGGCAGCCCCCGTGTTGACGCCATAGTGCGCGGCATCCGCTTACCACAGGCAGTGGCGGCCGCGGTTGCGGGTGGTGGTTTGGCTGTCGCCGGAGCTGTCATGCAGGCCATTTTGCGCAATCCCTTGGGCTCACCATTTACCTTGGGGATCTCTCATGCTGCTGCCTTTGGAGCAGCCTTGGCAGTTATGCTGGGCTCTGGCTTGAATACCTCTGGCCGTACTGCTGTGGCTATTATTCATCCCTACGCCACCACTACTGCTGCACTTGCAGCCAGCTTGCTGGCTTCTGGCGTAATTATTGCCATTTCCCGGCTGCGCGGAGCCAAACCCGAAACCATGATTTTAAGCGGGGTTGCCCTGGGGGCACTGTTTACGGCGGCGACCATGTTTTTGCAGTTTTTTGCCTCGGATGTACAACTTGCAGCCATGGTCTTCTGGACCTTTGGCGACACTGCCCGGGCCTCGTGGAATACATTGGCTGTTATGGCAGCCGTAACCCTGGCTAGCTTCCTCTATTTCTGGGCCAACAGTTGGAGTTACAATGCTATCGACGCTGGAGAAGAAACAGCCCGCAGCCTTGGGGTACGGGTGGGACGGATACGCTTGCTCGGCATGTTTGTCTCCAGCCTGATCACAGCAGTACTTATCGCCTTTCTGGGTATTATCGGCTTTGTGGGGTTGATTGTGCCGCATATGTTCCGCCGTCTCATCGGCGCGGATCATCGTTTTCTGTTGCCAGCCTCCCTAGTTGGCGGGGCCTTGTTGCTCCTGCTTTCTGATACAGTGGCACGTTTGGTACTCATGCCGCATCTGGTGCCAGTTTCAGTTTTGACCGCATTTCTTGGCGCGCCTACCTTTCTGTGGCTGATTATCCGGGGACGGCAGCCATGATGCTCAAGGTTTGTGATCTGCATTTCACGTACAACAGCCACCCTTTGCTGAGTGATATAGACTTTTCCCTGAACAGAGGGCAGTTGCTGGTCATTCTTGGCCCCAATGGGGTGGGTAAGACTACACTGCTCAAGTGTATGAATGCCATGCACCGGCCTGCCAGGGGGACGATACTGGTGGAGGAGCGGGACATTCTTACCTTGAGGCCCGCTGCCATTGCTCGTAACATCGGCTATGTGTCCCAGAAAAGCGAAACCTCCCGGCTGTCCGTGTTCGATGCGGTGCTTATGGGCCGCACTCCACATATCCGCTGGCGCATGGGCCGTGACGATCTGGATAAGGTTGAGGCCATACTCTGTTCTCTTGGCCTCGAAAGCTTGCGCATGCGCTACGTGGACACCTTAAGTGGTGGGGAATTGCAAAAGGTCTCTATTGCCCGCGCTCTAGTGCAGGAACCTGAGCTCTTGCTGCTGGATGAGCCCACCAGCGCCCTTGACCTGAAAAACCAAGTGGAAATTATGAACCTGATCCGGCGGGTGGTGGATGGGCATCGCATCGCAGCAGTCATGACCATGCATGATCTGAACATGGCCCTGCGCCATGCCGACCAGGTTCTTTTTCTCAAGGAGGGGTTTATTCATGCTCTGTCAACACCGCAAGCCGTTACCTCGGAAATGATTGAGCAGGTTTATGGTCTGGCGGTGCATATTCATCATCTCAACGGGCAGCCGGTGGTGCTGCCGCTTACCTAAAGGAGTAAGTTATGGGTTGTCACATTTCCCAGGAGCGTATCAAAGAAACCATTGCCTTCCATGGTCACTCCTGCCCTGGACTGGACATTGGCATTCGCGTAGCCGAACTGGCTTTACGTGAGCTGAATAATCCTCGGGATAATGAGATTGTTGCTGTCGTTGAAACAGATATGTGCGGTATTGATGCTATCCAGTATTTGACCGGTGCAACTCTGGGCAAGGGCAATTTGATCCACCGGGATTACGGCAAGGTGGCCTTTTCCTTTTTCCGCCGCGATACCGGCCAAGGGTTCAGAGCGGTGCTCAATCCAGAAGTGCGGGGCGATATGGACGAGGAAATGGCGGAATTGGTGGCAAAGGTCAACTCCGGCTTTGCTGCTGAAGATGAAAAACAACGTCTGGGTGAATTGCGCGCTATGCTGCAGGATAGATTCATGACCTTGTCTCTGGAAGAAATGTTTGTAATTACGCCGCAACAGAACGGTGCACCGCGACCGCCCAGAATTCTGACGAGTATCAGTTGCGAGCACTGCGGAGAAAAGACCATGGAATCACGAACCAGGCGCTTTGATGGCCAGACACTCTGCATTCCCTGTTTTACTAAAATTGAACAGAAAATTTGAAATCATTGTCCATTGAGTAGCAGCCTGTATCCTTGAGCGCGCTCACAGCTGTGAATTTTGGATAAGTACTTTTTCCTTGACATTTAACACACACGTCAGTAATGCTCGCATCAGTTCAGGTGCTCGCTAGAGCGTAAAAGGGAACTCCGTGTAATTCGGAGACGGGCCCGCCGCTGTAACTGGGGACGACCGCTGCACTAAAGTCACTGGCCGATAAAATACGGCCGGGAAGACGCAGCCAGTAGGATGAGCCAGGAGTCAGAAGACCTGCCTGAACGGTAAGGAAGCGACCGCGTGGACGGCGGCGTGTCCAGCATAATTTCTGTGGATAAAAAAGGGCAATCCCGGATCGAGTGTTTCTTCGATCCGGGATTTTTTTATTCACTGCTCTGGCACGGGTCATCCAGCGGTTTTTCGTTCACTTCTCCGGTACGAGGAACCCATGCCTGCCATATCTGCAGCACTATCCCATCCAGAGCATTCAGCTCGATCTCTCTTCTTTCCTCTCTGGGCGGTCCGCGCCGCCATCTCTGTACCATTTTTTTCCCGAGCGTATTGTCCCCTAATTGTTCGGGTTGCATCTGTCACAAGGCATGGTGGGCCGTATGCACTGGCTGCATGATCTGGTGGATTACGGTGTGCTGGGGCTTCTCCTTCTCATGAGTCTGATTGCGCTGGCTGTTGCAGCTGAGCGTTTTCTGGTTTACCGCGCGCTGCGGTTGGAAGCCTTCGACACCCGCAAAGAATTGGAACTACACCTGAGCAACAAGCTCCATCTGATTGCCACTATAGGGGCCAATGCTCCCTATATTGGGTTGTTAGGTACGGTT
>JAAYIE010000157.1 GCA_012744275.1 Desulfobulbaceae bacterium | reverse complement strand
GATTATGCAAATGATTGCGAAAGAAGTTCAGGTGTCTGTAGATTCAGTGCAGGATATAGCCATTAAAGTTGGCACTGAAGGATATTTGGATAGATTTCGCCTTCGCAACCAAATCGGTGCTTTTCGCAAAGAATATAGAAAAGGTTTTGTAAGGGAAACCCTAGAGGAAAAATCTGGATATATCGATGGGAAGGTTTATCTGGAGTTATTGCACAAAGTATTGCCAATCCTTGCCGAAAGGGATAATGCCGTGATTATTGGCCGTGGAGGACAATACATTCTCGCCAACCATCCAAATACTCTTCATGTTTTTCTAATGGCTGACTTGGAGATTAGAATTAAAAACATGATGGCTGAATACCAGTTGGATTACAAACAGGCGCAACTTTTTGTAGAAAAACTATCACAACGCCGCCTCCACTTATACAGATATTTTAACGACATAGACTATGATAGACCTGAACTCTATGACGTTGTATTTAACATGAACCGTTTAAAAATGGAAGAGGTCGCTGAATTACTTTCTGAAATGGCTTCCAGGTTTTCTTCTCTTTCAAAAAATACCAAACCGTCGGAAACCTAGCCGGTTTTTGGCAAAAACCATTGTCTTTTACCTGCTTTGCCTAAAAACCGAGTCATCGCATTCCGATTCGTCAAAAGCCTTTTTGGTTCTTCAGCAGAATCTGTGGGTGCTATCCGGTTCCGGCAGGCACCCAAGTGTATGATATAAAGCAACTTTTAGAACTTCGAGGTTGCGAAAACCGTAAGCTTTTCTGCAGGTCACTTTGGCTTTGTTGTTGAGGCCCTCAACAGCACCCAGGGCAGCCTGTTTTCTGGCTCGAAACCAATTGAGGAGCAATTCCCGGTGAGACCGCAACATTTTTGCCACTTGTTTCATCGGTTGGATCCGGGAGCGCATCGCTCGGGAGCACCAGAGGTCGAGAAACTTTCCGGCCCAGGCCGCGCGCTGGTACTGCCAGAATTGCTGAAAATCCTCCTTGAGCAGATAGGCCCGGATCGTTTTGAGGTTGCAGGCCAGGAGTTCCTTGAGTTTGACGCCCTGTTTTTCGGTGAGGTTCTCTGGCCGTTTGAGAATGCACCAGCGGCTTCGGGTTAAAACCGGCTCTTCTCCTTTGGTTTTCAGATCCCGGGTCTCTTGGGCGCGAACCTTGTCGAGAGCCTTGTTCATCTGGCTCATGATGTGGAACCGGTCCAGAATGTGGAGCGCCTCTCCGGCCATTTCAGCCACCACCTGCAGGTACGGTTTCCACATGTCGCTGCAGATGAATTTGAGCCGGGCGATGCGTTCTTTCCCAAACTCTTTGAAAAACTGCCGTAAGGTTCTCTGGGTCCGTTCCTTCCCGATCCACAGCAGTCGCCGGCAGCCGGCGTCGATCTGGTAGACCAGGGTTAGGTAGCTTTTGTGCCCCTTCTTCCAGGCGATTTCGTCGATGCCGATGGCTGTGACACTGCCCAGATTCCGATGGGCCAAGCCCCAGGCAACAGCCATCTGGACCGATCGGAAGACCGTGTCCCAAGAGGTTTGGAAGATCTCGCTGACCTCTTTCCAGGACAGGCGCCGTGCCCACCGGGCCAGAAACCAGGCATAGGTGGTGGTCAGATGGTTTTTGCCTTCGGCCCAGGGAACCTTCTCCACCCGAACCCCGCAGCGCGGGCAATCCACCCGGCGCATGGAGTACAGAAAGAAAACCGGCAGACCCCACAGGGGGACAAACTCGAACCGCCGTTGCAACTGGACATCATAGCCCGGCCCTGGCTGACCGCAGCGCGAACAGAGAGGCTTGCTGCCCTGTCGAGCCTGGATCTCGATGTCAAGGAACGCGCGGTCCTTCTTTTCACACCACCGGACCGCCCTATAGACAAAACCATGATGCCTTTGAACCCGATTCAGGATAGACTTGACCAGCATCCCGCTTCCTCCCCTCACTATGGGTTAGTCTTGGTCGACGTCCATAGTGCCAGAGATGGAATCGGGATGCTCTTTTTTTTTGGCTGGGAATCAGCTCTTCAGCCCAGCCCAGGGTCTCCATTTGACCCACAGATTCTGCTGAAGAACCGAAAATTATGAGGGCTCCAAAGAGGGTATCGTTGCCCTGATCAATATCGGCGCCAGCGCCGTGAACGTCAATGTCGTCCAGGACGGGATGTCGGTTTTCACCCGTGATCTTCAGGCGGGCGGCAACATGATCAACGATGAGCTTCAGAAGAATCTTGGTCTGAGCGGCGAAAAGGCCGAAATGGTCAAGCTTGGGG
>JAAYIE010000142.1 GCA_012744275.1 Desulfobulbaceae bacterium | reverse complement strand
GGAATACCACGATCTTGCGCCCGATGTGCACCAACAGCGTGGTATGGTCTGCCTCGATTGTCACCAAGGCTTTGTGCACGGGAAAACAACATCCGTCCGCTGCCAAACCTGCCACAACTGGTCACCCGCAGCGCCTGCACCGGCTCTGATCAATGTCCACGCAGTAAAAGGGCAGCTCATCCTTAATGGTCTACAAAGCAGTAGAGAGCATGTGGTGCCGCAACTGCGCCATCCGGCCCATAAAGAATTCGGACAGCAGGTGGACTGTCAGGTGTGCCATGCTCAATGGAGCTACAACGACACTACCACCCACCTGCTACTCTCCTACAACGACGACTATGATCCCTGGTTTTGGCTGACGGTTCAGGGCAGCTCAGAGGTGGAAAAACAACTGGAAGATGGTCTGCACAGCTATCTGGCCGAAGGCGGACCTACCATGCGCGACGGCCTCACCGGCGAAAGCAGGCCCGGTATATGGTTCAAGGGCTATACCGAAAGGCGCTGGGAACGCATGCTGATTGGTAAGGATGCAAGCGGCATGCTCCGGGTTTTGCGCCCGGTGCTGGATCTGCGGCTGTCCATGGCGAATGATGCGGGTGAACCGCTTTTTGATAATCTGCACGGCATGGACAGTGGAATCAGGCCCTACACACCCCACACCACTGGTCCGACTGGCCTGTTTTATCGAGATCGCCTGCAAGGCCTCTCGGCTCCCTAAAAGGCTTGCAGCCATGTTTCCACCCCTGCCCCGTCTTCTGACGCTGCTTTGCCTTCTGCTGCTGCCAATTTTCTGTTTAAGTGGCTGCGGCACAAAAAAACCGACGGGAAAGCCACACATCAGCGGCAGCGCCAAGCGAAAAGCCGGAACACCGGCCACCCAGCGACCGTATGTAATCAACGGCATTACCTACCATCCCATCCCATCGGCCAAAGGTTACCGGGAACAGGGTCTTGCCTCCTGGTATGGTGACCCTTTCCATGGTCGCCGCACCTCTAACGGTGAAATATACAATATGTATGGCCCCACCGCTGCCCACAAGACCTTGCCTATGAACACCATGCTCCTGGTGCGCAACCTGGACAACGGACGCAACGCTGTGGTGCGCATCAATGACCGTGGCCCCTTTGTGCGGGAGCGTATTATCGATCTAAGCTATAATAAGGCCAAGGAATTGGGTGTGGTGGCGAGAGGCACGGCCCAGGTAGAAATTATCGCTTTGGAGGAGGTAGAAGAGACGTCTGTCTCCAGCCTGGCAGCGGCAAGGCCGAGCGTGCCTCAACAACGCGGCCAGAAGACTTCGGCAAAACCACCATCGCAACCTGCAGCGACTCCAACACCGCCGGTTACGGTCCGGACTAAGGAGCCGACGCCCGATTTTGACAAGGGGAACTTCTTCGTACAGGTAGGCGCCTTTGAACGTATTGAAGATGCCCGTATCAAGGCTAAACAGTTCGCCAAACTGGGTCGGGATGTGGTGATTCAGCAGTATCCGGCAGCGGGGATGAACCTGTACCGGGTGCTGGTTTTTGCCAGCCATTCCCTGCGCGAAGCCAAACAGTACGAAGCCAAAATGCGCCAGGCAGGCTACCGCTACACGCTCTTACTGGCCAGGTAGCTGTTAACTCAGCTCCCGTACTTGCCCTACAAACTGGCGGATCAAGGCATGATTTTTGATGCCAGGTGCATCCTCCAGGCCGGAATTGGCATCCACTCCGTAGGCATCACTCACCTCCAGGGCAGTCTGCACATTTCCAGGATGGAGCCCACCAGCCAGAATAAAGGGTTTGGTGAGTTGCAAGCGGCCAATGAGCTGCCAGTCAAAGACAGTACCGGTGCCACCATGGGCCGCAGGCGCGTAGGTGTCGAGCAGAAAGGCGCGGACGTGGCTTGCGTAGTCTGCAGGGCCAGTTTCACTGCCTGTTATATCCTCCGGCCCACCTACCCGTAATGCCTTAATGAGCTTGCAGGCCGGAACTGCGGCGCGGAGTGCTTGGCAATACGCTGGCGTTTCCTCCCCGTGCAACTGGGCATAGTCAAGCCCGCATTCCTGAATGACGGCCACGGCCTCATCAATCCCAGCATTGACAAAAACACCTACTGCCGCCACGAAGGGAGGGAGCTGTGCAATGATTTCCTTGGCGGATGCCGGTACGATGTTGCGCGGACTTTTGGGGTGGAAAATGAAGCCAAGTGCATCCACTCCGGCTTCGGCAGCGCACAGGGCATCGCCCAGACGGGTGATGCCACAAATTTTGACGCGAACGGGTCGCATGATGTCTGTCCCCTAAACTGCGGTAAATTCCTGCAAAAGTGTACCTTTGCTACCCGCCCGCATCAGGCTCTCGCCAATTAAGGCGGCATCAATGCCCGCCTCTTTCAAGCGCCGCATATCCTCCATTGTGGCAATGCCCGATTCGCTTACCACCGGGATACCTGCTGGCATCAAGGCTTTGAGTCGAAAAGTGGTGCCCAGATCCACAGAAAAATCGTGCAGGTTGCGGTTGTTGATGCCAATCAACCTGGCTTCACTACTGAGTGCTTGCTCCAGTTCAGCCTCGTTGTGCACCTCCACCAGCACATCCATGCCCATTGATTCAGCCTGCAACCTGAAATCACGCAGTAGTGCAGGGCTTAAAATAGCGGCAATCAGCAAAATTGCATCTGCTCCGGCAACGTGCGCCTCCTCAATTTGCAGAGGATCGATAATAAAATCCTTACGCAGAACCGGCAGTGCGACATGTGCGCGAATACGGCTAAGAAAATCCAGCTCGCCCTGAAAAAAATGGCGGTCAGTCAGTACAGAGATGGCGGCGGCGCCGTTGCGCTCGTAATTTTCAGCCACCTGCACCGGGTCAAAATTTGGCTCGATCAGGCCCTTGGAGGGCGAAGCCTTTTTTGCCTCGGCAATAATGGCCACCCCGGATTTTGATTGCAGCGCCCGTATAAAACCACGGGGTGGATCTACCTCTTTTTTGGTGGGCAGCCCCTGTCTGCGGAGCTGTGCTATTTCTTCATGCTTTTTGGCAACTATGGTGTCAAGAATAGTGTTAGACATAATGTTTATGAGCAGTTCTGTGAAAATTGCACCAGGGCATCCAGTTTGGCCATGGCCGCGCCAGAGTCGATCAACTCGCGGGCAAGCGCTATACCACCCTTGATGTCTGTTGCCTTGTCCGCTGCCATAAGCGCAGTTCCAGAATTGAGCAGCACCATATCAAGCCGTGCCCCTGGTTCACCGCGTAACACGGCCCGCACCTGCTCGGCAGACTCAGCCGCACTCGCCCCCCCCCTGATATCGGCCATGGTGGCGCGCTTCAAACCCACATCTTCGGGCTGCAGTATCATTTCCTCCACCTTGCCATCGTGGCCATCGGCAATATGGGTGGCTCCGGTAACGGTCATTTCATC
>JAAYIE010000013.1 GCA_012744275.1 Desulfobulbaceae bacterium | reverse complement strand
TGACATCATCATCACCGTCAGCACGGCGGTCAGGTATGGACGACGCCAGAACAGGCCTCGGTACTGGTACAGGCCGCCCTGCTGGGCGTCGTCTGACGCCCCTGCCGTCCGGCAATAAAAAAGCCCCGGAAATTTCCGTAATGCCAGTCAGTTAAGAACATAAGCATTTGACTGTGCATGAAAAATGCTCAAAATCCGGTGATTGATTTCTCAGTCACCGGATTTTTTTATGTTTCTTAATCAAGCGCTCGACCGTATCCATGCGTTTTCGCCCGAACAATTCAACAGCCTCGCTGACGTATTGGAGCCGGAACTGCTTCAACAGTGCCTGGAAAATACCGGTACGGTAACGCTACGCAAACGTCGTCTCTCGATGGAAATGATGATCTGGTGTGTCATCGGCATGGCCCTTTACCGACACATCCCCATGTGCCAGATTGTGAATCATCTCGACATTTTGTTGCCGGGCAAAAAGCCGTTTGTGGCGCCCAGTGCAGTGGTCCAAGCCCGCCAGCGCTTGGGCGAAGATGTGGTTCGAGAAGTCTTTCAGACGACCCAGTCGCTTTGGCATAAAGCCACTCCGCACCCTCACTGGCATGGATTGAGATTGCTCGGAGTGGATGGGTTAGTTTGGCGCACCCCCGATACGCCAGAAAATGACGAGGCCTTTGCGCGCACGGGTACTCAGCACGGTGAATCCCAATACCCGCAAGTGAGAATGGTGTGTCAAATGGAGCTAACCAGCCACTTGCTGACCACTGCAGCCTTTGCCAGCGTTGCCGAGAATGAGATGAATCTCGCTGCACAACTGATCCACCAGACACCTGATCATTCGCTGACGATCTTTGATAAGGGCTTTTATTCACTGGGCTTGCTCCATGCCTGGCAAAGCAGTGGAGCAGAACGACACTGGATGCTGCCTCTAAAAAAGAATGCCCAATATCGTGTTGTTCAACGGATTGGCAAAGGTCAAAGCCTGGTTGAACTTACCACTTCGCCGCAGGCCCGTAAAAAATGGCCTGATTTGCCAGAAACCTTGCAGGCCCGCCTGCTGAATAAAACCGTCAAGGGCAAGGAAATATATATTCTCACATCCATGCTGGACTCAAGACGTTACCCTGCAGGCGATATTGTTGATTTGTATGGCTATCGCTGGGAAATAGAGCTGGGTTACCGGGAGATGAAGCAGTTCATGCTGCAGAACCGTCTGACTTTGCGCAGTAAAAAGCCGGAGCTTGTTCGGCAGGAGTTATGGGGCATTTTGCTGGCCTACAACCTTCTGCGCTACCAAATGGCCCAGATGGCCTACTCGCTTAAGGGGATTGAACCTAACGAGCTAAGTTTTAATCAGGCAGCCATTTTTTTGATGAAAGAGCTCACGATAATGCCAGCGGTCTCACCAGGGCGTATCCCTGAAGTGGTGAACTACATTACAGAGATGGCCGAGGCCTTTGTTTTGCCGCATCGCAGGGAGCGCTCATATCCACGTGCAATCGAGAAAATTCCCAGCAAATATCCGGTACGAAAACCGGGAAGAAAAAATGCCGGTCAGCTTAACTGACCGGCATTAGGGCACTGCCCGGTTTTTTATTGTCTGTTTGATAGTTGATGTGCATCAAAAAGATAGTTTTTCATGGCTTTTGACTATTCTGGCTATTGTGTATCTTGTTGCCACCACCCCTAGTGAGGAATCAACCATGGATACTAAAAGCAAGCTGACATCAGTTTCCGGCGCTCCGGTTGCCAACAACCAGGATAGCCTTACTGCAGGCGCACGCGGCCCAATGCTGCTGCAGGACGTCTGGTTTCTTGAAAAACT
>JAAYIE010000141.1 GCA_012744275.1 Desulfobulbaceae bacterium | reverse complement strand
GGATATGAGGCCATTTTCAATGTAGCTTTCGACAAAACTGGCATAGGTTGACTTGAGTATCTCGAAATGTACCGGTTTGATACCGAGTCGCAGCATACTGATCTAAGCCTTCACGGATTCAGGAATTCGTTATAATTTCTTTTCGTGGACAATTCATGCCTTGCACTGTTGCGAGTGCAAAGCCCGACTCTCTGGACGGATTATAGTGGTACGACAAAAATTGACTCCGGTCATTCTGGGGCTGGTCAGTTTTGCTCCCGCAGCACTGAGACTGCTGGAGCAAGGGGTGCAGGCGGCGGGCCTTCTTTCCGACTGTCTGCTCGGTCTGACGTTTTTTCTTCTGGCCTGGGCTAGCCCGCACTGGGTGCGTGTCCTGCTGCTTTGTATCTGGGCTGTGTTTCAGGTCGGTGCGCAAGAATTGTTCTTTGCCCTGCATCGTTTCCCCATCTGGCAGGACCTGCACTATCTTACCAATGCAGACTTTGTCAAAAATAGCACCGCAGGAGCCAAACTGTCTTCCCCTGTGTTTGCGGTGATCCAACTCGGCAGCGCCTGTATTTGTGCGCTGCTGCCCCTGCGCCGGCTTTCGTTGCAAATTTTTGCCTTTGCCTGTGCCGTGCTCATGCTGTTCTTCTATGGTCATTCCCGTCTGGCCCATCGGCTTGACGCCCAAAGCCTCACAGCTCGCTACAATCCCCTGCACTGGTTTATTTTAGATGCTGTTACCAATGCCCCACTTTTTGGAGGCAAGCAATTTACCCCGGAAAAACTGCCCATTGGCTTGACCCAGGTTGATCTGAAGGGTTTACCCCTTATTGAAAAACATAGCGCCAAAAACATTCTCATTATTGTCCTTGAAGGCATCCCCGGCCTGTATCTGCCAGAAATACGGGAAGCTATGGGGGTGAGCGCCACGGACACCAGCATGGACAAGTTGGCAGCTGCGACCTCCACTGCCATGCTCATTCCGGATTTTACCGTACACAGCCACCAGACCATTCGCGGCCTGTACTCAATTCTCTGCGGCGATTTTAGTAAATTTTCCTGGGACACCCCCAAGGCCTTTGAATTGCAATCCTTTCCGGAACGGGCCAAGGACTGTCTACCGGCGCAACTGAAGGAGCACGGCTGGTCAACCCACTATCTGCAGGCTGCGAATCTTGGTTTTATGTCTAAGGATCGTTTCATGCCCCTGGTTGGTTTTGAGCATGTGCATGGTCAGGAATGGTTCACCGAAACCAATCCTTTTCCCTTTGAATGGGGTGCGGTGGACAGTGTTTTTTTTCGGGGAGCACGGAATTACATCAAGAAACTTGAAGAGCGCGGTGCTCCCTGGATGCTGACCCTGCTTACCGTGGCCACGCATCAGCCTTACGGGGTCAGCGATGCCATTGCTGCCCGGTATCCTTCGCGCAAAGCTGCAACCGTTGCCCTGCTTGATGATGCGGTTGCTTCTTTTTTAAAAAAACTTCGTCAGGATGGCGTGCTCAAGAATACCCTGGTTATCATTACCTCGGATGAATCGCACGGCTCAGAGCTGGCCGCCTGGGTCAGCAGCTGGGGTTTGGGTATGGTGCTCAGCCCAGATACACCAGAGCTGCCGCGCATCAAGGAGGGCGGGTATGGTCTGGTGGATATTGCAGTATCAGTGCTTGATTACTTTGATTTGCCTGTGCCGGCGTCATTTGTTGGTCGCAGCATGTTCCGCAACTACATCACACCAAGGGATATGGTTTCCTATACAGCCGCTGCCCTGCGACGGCTTACCAGTACCAACATGCGCTACGAATGCAGTGACGATGGCAGGTGTCTGGGTGGGCCTGCAACGAGTCTTTTGGGCGAACCTCCCGCCCCCTTGCAGCCAGTACCGGATAAGCTGGCCAGGGAAATGAGCGGTATCGCTCAAACCTTAAATAAAAACCTGCAGTTTGCGGAACAGGAGCGCGTGCTCAGTTTTGCCGACGGCGAGCAGCGCAGAATTACCGACGCACCAGGCAATGACTGGAGCGACAACCTGATTGGAGCCCAATATCTGGATTTTCCTGCCAATTCAACAACAGAAGTGCGCATGCGCCTCAAAGTATTGCAGGCGCCAGCAGAAGGTCTGCAACTCAGATGGCTGGTTAGGGAATGGGAATATGAGCAAAAAAATGTTGCTGTACCTGAACTGCCGGTTCTGCACAGTGGAGAGGAGCTGGATCGTTCTTTTTCTTTTGATAACAGTACAGCACGTCAAAATTTTTCCTTTTATCTTGTGGCCAGTGGAGTGGATGCCTTGGTCCAAATTGATCAATTTGACGTTGTTATCCGTACTGATACCAGGTAAATAGGACACCATTGCAACATGCAAATGATAAAATGCAGATAGGATGACTACACTGATAGCAAAGGAGAAAGACAATGATGATGTTGCGCGTTACTTTGGTGTTGTTGCTTGCGCTGACCTTACCGGCGGCCCATGCCTCTGCCGAACACCGGCTTGGTGGTGGTGTCAATTACTGGGTCATGCTGGATGATCTGGACGATGGTTTTGATAAGAATGGCTTTTCCTACCTGGTCAGTTACCAGTACTGGGCAGGCCTCTTTGGGGTGGAACTGGATGTGGAGCTGATGCCCGATCGCTTTGATGAAACCGCTGTTACACCCCAGGCCTATCTGCTTTTTGGCAAGGGTATCTATGCTGGTGCCGGCATAGGTATTGTCAACAGTGACGGAGATTTTGCCGATAAGCCTTTTTTTGCCCTGAAGGCAGGAGTGAATCTGGAATTGCTTCCAAGTACCTATGTGGATATATCCGCCAACTACCGTTTTAATGATGAGGCGGAATTCGATAAGGGTAAAAATATCGACACAGACACCGTCTTTCTGGGGGCAGCCTTCCGTTTTGCCCTATAATCCCACCTCCATATTCAAAGCGCTTTCAAAACGCTACCTAAAACACTATTTGTGTCGGCTTCTGCAAATGCTCCCCGGAGTACGTCCATGTACGCCTGTGCCACATTTCTCTCGCCTCTTTGATCCCATATTTGATTTGAGCATGGCATAATTCCAGCTTGATACACATTCGTGCACATACCCCGCGCTGCGGGGTATTTTTTTATGCGAAGAGTCAAGAACGGATAACGCTGTTGGTGAGCAAGGTGAGGGTGCCACTGTTGGAGTCCATGAGAGCCGGCATTCCCAGGGGCAGGGGCATGTTCCTTCCCCTGTGGCCAAAGGGGACATTAGCCCAGATGGGAAAACCGGGGGGCAGCAGTTCCAGTACCCGTTGCCATACCTGTTCCTGCAGACGCAGATCAGCTGCGCTGCTGCCAGTGCCCGTATCAAAATCGCCAAGGAGCAACCCGGCAAGACGATCAAAACGTCCGGCTTGCTGTAGTTGGGTCAACATGCGGTCCAGGCGGTACAGGTATTCGCCGGTATCTTCAAGCATGAGGATGCAACCATCCCAGGAGCTATCCCAGGGTGTAGCCAGACAATGTACCAGGGTGGCGAGATTGCCGCCCACCAGACGGCCCTGTCCACTGCCGCCACGTATAATTTCCAGCCCCGGTATGCGCAGTTTGTCTTCAAAGGTTCCGGTTAATAAGGAAAAGAGCTGATGGATGTCTTCCCTGCGACAACGGGACAAAGAGGTTGCCATGGGTCCGTGCAGGGTAACCAGCGCGGCCTGTTGTTGCAGATGGTTCAAAAGCAGGGTGAGGTCGCTGAAACCAATCAACCATTTACTGTGGCGCTGCAACAAGGCCATGTCCAAAAGCGGCGCAAGGCGAAGACAACCATAACCACCGCGCACCGCCATCACCGCCCTGATGTGTTCATCGGCCCAGAGCCGGTGCAGTGCTGTCGCCCTGGCGGTGTCAGGGGCGGCGAGGTACTCGCCTTCCCCGATTGCCATACTGCCTTCGCAGTGCGTCTGAAAGCCGGCTTCTGCAAGCATCTCCATGCCGTTTTGCAGCAGTTCCAAATTTTTTGGTGGGCCTGCAGGGCAGAAAATGCCGATGGTGTCGCCCCGCTTCAGTGGTGGCGGCAAGCGTAACTCTAAGTGCATATTAAAGTTTTTTTTGGGTGCTAGTATCACGCCAGGAAAGCGTTAATTATGCCAACTCCAGAAAATGCTGGGTAATGTACGTGCGCAATACCCGCAAGTTAGCTGTTTGTACGTCTGTACACCTGCGCCCTTATGGCTCAGCCATGGTTGGTGTTGTGTTCGAAAATAAGGCGCAGGCCTTTGAGGGTGAGCTCTTCATCAATAGCTTCGATACTGCGAGTATAGGGTTTGATGAGCGTAGCCATGCCGCCGGTGGCAACAGTGTGTATCGGTACTGTATCAGGCGCGAGTTGCTGGCCCAGCACCTCCACCATACGGTCGATCAGACCACCAAAACCATAGAGCATGCCCGAATGTATGGCCTTTACCGTGGTGGTGCCTATGGGCTGTTCCGGGGTGGTATTGATGTCGAGCCTGGGCAGTTTGGCTGTGCGGCTGGCCAGGGCATCCAGGGAAATACCGATACCAGGATGAATGGTGCCGCCCACATAGGCTGGTCGTGCGCTCACGCAATCAAAGGTGATGGCTGTACCGAAATCAATAACAATGAGCGGGGTATGCAGTTGATCCCAGGCTGCTACCGCATT
This sequence comes from Desulfobulbaceae bacterium, assembly GCA_012744275.1. GTDB lineage: Bacteria > Desulfobacterota > Desulfobulbia > Desulfobulbales > Desulfobulbaceae > Desulfobulbus. The sequence goes on along the minus strand of JAAYIE010000141.1, from coordinate 9,819 downwards.
GACGATGCGGTCCGCTCCCACCTCTTCAGGGTGTTCAACCTCAATTGTCATATCGAGCCGCATGTTGGCGTGCACGTGCAAAGGAGGGTGTTTGAGTCCGGTTAAAAAGGTGCGGGCAAAGCTGAGCCAGCTCGTTTGCAGGGTGGGCACGACCGAGGCAACAATAAAACCGTCGATGGTCAGGGGATCGAGTTTGTGGGTTTGGAACAGGCCGTTATAGCGGATGGCCAACTCATCTGGCGTTTTGTCCTGATGCGATTGCAGCCGCCAGCAGCCAAGCAAACGCTTTCCGTCATACAGTCCGCTCACTGTATGGGAATTGCCAACATCCACCACAAAGAGCATAGTGCGCCTCCGCAGGTATGGAAAACAAGAAGACCCAGCTTGAATCGGCGGCAAAGGTAGCCTATTTTATGGCAAGATGCCAGAATCTCTTGAAACAAGGTTGATGCAACCGTACTGAAATACCCAGGAGGCACAGATGTCCGACTATATACAAGTGGAAACCACTACCGCCACCCAAGAACAGGCTGAAACCATTGCCCGGGCATTGCTGGAGGCACGGCTGGCCGCCTGTGTGCAGATTGTGCCCTGCCAATCACTCTACCACTGGCAGGGGGCCATTGAAGAGAGCAGGGAACTGCGTTGCAGCATCAAGACAAGGCGGGATTTTTTTTCTGAGGTGACAACCCTGATTAGTTCCCTGCATCCGTATCAAACCCCGGAAATTGTGGCCGCCGCCATAGTGGATGGAGCACCGGCGTATATGAAGTGGTTGGCTGAGGAACTGCGGTCCGGAGAGGAAACACAATGAGCAGCGAACCGAAACGGCGCCGCCGGAGAAAAGAATATCGCTGCCACTGCTGCACCTCGGAAAAACCCTTCTGCTGGAGCTGTGTCTGTGGTTTTCAGATCTGCCCCGAATGCTTTCAGGAAAACAAATGGGGCATGAGTAATGGCCCCACTTGGATTTGCCCAGATTGTGAACGAGTACACATGATGGAATAAGTTATTCCAGTTCCTGAGCAAAGATGGCTTGCAAAAAACCAAGAAGATGTGACGCAGACGTATACAGAGGTGCGTTCTGAGTTGCGTCTTACAAGCATTTCCTGAAAGCCGATACAGATACTGGTTTGAGGTAGTACTGATGTATTGGAATCAGCCGGAGCTGCGGCTAAGGATCCTGCCCGTATGCACAATGAGTGTTCGCACCGTACAGCACGGTCAAACTGAAATCATAACAGATTTTTAACCTACCAATTTTTTCGGCTTTTTAATTTTTTCATTGCATAGTTTGCAGTTGCAACAGGAAAAACCATGAATTTGCTTCTACTGGAACAGGAGGAACTGCAGGGAGACAGGCTGGTGCTGAATGACCATCGTGCCACGCATTTGCGCCAGGTTTTGCGGGTGGAGCCGGGCAGCGTGGTGCGTCTGGGTATTATTGGCGGCAGGCAGGGCAGGGGAGAAGTGCTGCAGGTGAGTGAGTGCGAGGTCAGTCTTCGGGTGGAATTGGCTGGTGAAACCGCCACACCGCCGCAGGTGGAACTCATACTGGCGCTGCCAAGGCCAATCATGCTGCAGCGTATCTTCAAGCAGGCCACTGTAATGGGGGTACGCCGCATTCACCTCATCCGCTCACAGCGGGTGGAAAAATCTTTTTTCGCCAGCCCAGTGCTTTCGCAGGAAAAAAGCCGCGCCCTTATCCTGGAAGGCATGGAGCAGGCCGTGGATACCTGGATGCCCGGGGTGCATATCCATCAGCGCTTCAAACCTTTTGTGGAAGATGTTGTGCCGCAGTTGCCTGGACGAGGGTTTATCGCCCATCCCCATGCCACAGGTACCCTGGATGAGGTGTTTATTCCTCCTTCAGCTGATTGTCCCTTACTCTTGGCTGTTGGCCCGGAGGGTGGCTGGAATGACTATGAACTGAACGCCTTCACCAACTGTGGTTTTGCTGCTTTTTCCATGGGTAAGCGTATCCTCCATGTGGATACCGCCGTGGTTGCGCTCATGGCCCAGATTGATCTGCTTTGTCAGTTGCGGGAAAAGCGCTGACGAAATTTTGAGTAGAGTAATGTGAACTCAGGGAGCTGGAGTACATGGAGGGCAACACCGTAGACCAGCGCAGCCAGCGCAATGATTCCAGCTACTGCCAGTAACTGCTGCAGCACCATGCCTGCAAGCCAGGAGGCAAGCAGCATCCGCATGCCCCACACCACCACTGCCATGATCAGGGTGGCGAGTATGATTTTGGCCAGTCCGCGCACCAAATAGCACAGGGGATACCCTTCCAGCTTGCGGAAGAGCACCACACCTAAAAAGAAAAAGTTGCACATCATGGCGCAGGAGGTGGAAAAGGCGATGCCTTTGTGCTGCAGGGTGGCGATGACCAGATTGATAATGATAAGATTTGCGCCCACCCCCAAAAAACTGCCGATTACCGGATAACGAGTATCGCCGATGGCGTAGAAGACCGGTACCATTACTTTGATGGCCGCATAGGCGAACAGGCCGATGGCATACCAGGAGAGTGCCTGGGCCGTGGCCATGGTGTCGGCAGCGGTAAAAACGCCGTGTTCAAAAATAAGGCGAATGATCGGTTCAGCCAAAAGCACCAACCCGGCGGTAGCGGGCAAAGCCAAAGTGAAGACCAGCACCAAAGACGAGGTAAAGGTTTGTTTGAGGCTTGCCATATCCTTCTGGGCCGCCTGTCTGGCCAGGACCGGCATAACTGCGATGGACAGGGCCACGCCAAATACACCGATAGGCAATTGCACCAGACGAAAGGCATAGTTAAGCCAGGAAACCGAACCCTCTGCACAGGATGCAGCAAAGTTGGTATTGATGAAAATATTGATCTGGGTGGCCGATAATCCGATGGTGGCGGGCAGCATCAACAGCAAAATTCTGCGCAACCCGCTATCTTTGGGTGCAAAGGTGACACGGAAGCGAAATCCGGTATTGCGCAGGGTGGGCAATTGCATGAGCAGTTGCAGCATGCCACCGATGAGTGTGCCCCAGGCCATGCCGACAATGGCAGGCTGAGCGAAGAAATACGGCAGGATAAAAGCAAGGGATACACCGCCTACTATTGAACCCAGATTGAAAAAACTGGAGGAAAGCGCGGGTACAAAGAATTTGCCCTTGGTGTTGAGCATACCCATGACTACCGCAGAAAGGGAGACAAAAAGGAGAAAGGGCAGCATGATGCGGGTCAGTTGTACGGTCAACTCGGTTTTACCGGCAACGTATTGAAAATCCGGCGCAAGCAGATTCACAATCGGCTCGGCAAAAAACAGCGCTATCAGGGTGAGGGCGCTGATAAGCATGGCAAAAAAAACGAGCACATTACTGGCCAGACGCCAGGTTTCCCGTTCGCCCCGATTGGTGTTATAGTCGGAGAAGACTGCGACAAAGGCCGCGGAAAGCGCACCTTCGCCAAAGAGATCACGCAAAAGATTGGGGATGCGGAAGGCAACCACAAAGGCGTCATAGGCAAAGCCGGCGCCGAACATGCCGGCAAATACCTGTTCCCGCACCAGACCGAGCACTCGGCTGCACATAACCGCAATGCTCACGGTTCCTGCAGAACGGGCGATACCGGCGGTTGTGTCTGCTGGCTGATTAGATTCGGGCTTGGCCATGGCGATGTTGGGGCTGTTCCCTCTTGACTTTGCAAGGAGTTAGAGAATATATACAACAATTTTCAGACCAAGATGGTTACCACTCCAAGGACAAAAGGGAAAGACCTTTAGGCGTGTGCAGCATTCTTTGGCGCCCGGACGAATCCCGCTCCATTATCCATAACCCGTCATTCGTACCAAGCGGAGGTTTTCATGCAGGACGTGCAACAGATCAGGAACGCAGTCATTCTCGGACACGGCAACAGTGGCAAAACGACCCTTGCCGAGGCACTGCTGTTCACGGCCGGCGCCATTAAGCGTCTGGGGAAAGTGGATGACGGTAACTCCTCCATGGATTTTGAGCCCGAGGAGACCAAGCGCCACATAACCATTGGTGCCTCCTTCAACCATGTAAACTGGAAAAAACACGATATTTTTCTCGCCGACACACCCGGTGATGACAACTTTGTCAACGAGAGCCGATTTGCGGCCCAGGTGGCAGATATCGCTATCTTTACCGTGGGCGCTGTCATGGGCGTCCGTGGGCAGTCGGAAAAGTTTGTCGATCTGGTCCAAGACAATGGCATGCCCTGCCTTATCTGTATCACCAAGATGGACAGGGAGCGAGCTGATTTCCAGAAAACACTTGCCGGTATCCGTGAGACCACCACTTTAAAACCTGTGGTGCTCTATCTGCCTATTGGTGCGGAAGACAATTTCAAAGGTCTGGTGGATGTTGCGGCAGGCAAGGCCCTTATGTTCAAGGATGGTGGTGGGGTGGAGACGGCTGATATTCCGACCGATCTTGCCGATGAGGCCAGGGGATTGCGTGAGACCCTGATGGAATACGTAGCAGAAACCGATGATGCGCTTATCGAGAAGTTTTTGGAAGAAGGCGAACTCACGGATGAAGAACTGATGGCCGGATTGAAAAAGGCCATTGCCAGCGCCAGCTTCGCCCCGGTTTGCGCCTGCGCCTCTCTAGTGAACAAGGGCTCTGCTGCGGTACTCGATGCCCTGATCAACTATTTTCCTTCACCCGCGGAGATGCCCGCCCGCATGGGCATTAATCCGAAAAATCAGGACAGTGTCGAGCGGCCAGGTCAGGCAAATGCACCCTTTTCTGCCCAGGTCTTCAAGACCATGGCAGATCCCTTTGCGGGACGCCTTACCATCTTCCGCGTTTTTTCCGGTACCCTCAAGGGCGACAGCTTTTATAATGCCAACAAGGAAACCACCGAGCGTTTTGGTCAACTGTTCATTATGGCCGGCAAGGAGCAGAAACCGGTGGATGCGGCGGTTCCGGGCATGGTTGTGGCAGTTGCCAAATTGAAGGAAACCGCCACCGGCGACACCTTGTGTGAGGAGGCCAATCCCATAATCTATCCTGCGCTTGAGCCGCTGCCCGCAGTGATCGCCTATGCAGTCAGCACGAAAAAGGGCGATGAAGAAAAACTGTTCTCCTCCATTACCCGCCTGCTCGACGAAGATCTAACCCTGAAACTTAGCCGCGAACAGCAAACTCACCAAACCTTGCTCTCCGGTGTGGGTCAGGTACATCTCGAAGTTACCGGCGAAAAGATCAAACGCAAATTCGGGGTAGAACTCGAGCTACAGCCCCCCAGGGTGCCGTATCGCGAAACCCTGAAGGGCCGCGCCACGGTACAGGGCAAACACAAGAAGCAATCTGGCGGCCGGGGCCAGTTTGGTGACTGCACCATTGAAATGGAACCCTTGGCCCGAGGCGAATACTTTGAGTTTGTCGATAAGATTGTGGGTGGTGTTATCCCGCAGCAGTACCGTCCTGCAGTGGAGAAGGGCATTCTTGAGGCGATGGAGAAGGGCGTGATTGCCGGCTATCCTTTTGTTGATTTGAAGGTGAGCCTTATTGACGGCTCCTACCACAACGTCGACTCCTCTGAAATGGCTTTCAAGATTGCCGGATCACTTGCCTTCAAAAAAGGAGTTATGGAGGCCCAGCCTATCTTGCTGGAGCCGATCATGAATGTGGAAGTGCGGGTGCACAAAGATTTTGTCGGCGATGTCATGGGCGATCTGAACAGCCGCCGGGGCAGGGTGTTGGGTATGGATTCAGCCGCCAAACACGAGGTGATTAACGCCCAGGTGCCACAGGCGGAAATTCTGCTCTATGCGCTTGATCTCACCTCCATGACCGGTGGTCGAGGCTCCTTTACCGTGCAGTTTTCCCATTATGAAGAAGTGCCGTCCCACCTTGCTGAAAAAATTATCGCTGCCTACCAGGCAGAGGAATAATGAGCACGGACCCGTCCACCCTTTTTCGTTGCGGGGTGCTCACCCTGAGTGACAGGGGCGCGCGGGGCGAACGTGAAGATACCAGTGGCCCGGAATTGCAAGATATGCTCCGGGCCACTGGTTTTGCTGTTTTAAATTACGGCGTCATTGCCGACGAGCAGCAGCTGATCGAAGAAGCCCTGATTGAATGGGCCGATGTGCTGCAGCTTGATTTGATTGTCACCACCGGTGGTACCGGCGTGTCACCTAGAGATTGCACGCCGGAGGCTACCCGTAACATCATTGACCGCGAAGTGCCTGGCCTGGCCGAAGCCATGCGCCTGGCCAGTTTCGCTGCCACGCCGCAGGCCGTGTGGTCACGCGGAATAGCCGGTATTCGTGGAACCTGCCTTATCATCAATGTCCCGGGCAGTACAAAGGCAGCCCGGGAAAACCTGGCTGCTGTTTTGCCTGCCCTGGCCCATGGTCTGGAAAAAATCAAGGGCAGCCAGAAGGACTGCGCAGCAGGTTCCGCTCCTGTTGCCTGATCTCAGGCATTATTTTAAAAAGCCTGGCGCAAATCACTGCCCGCCAGCAGGCCTGCATTGGAGCCGGAACTATACGTCGCTGCGGGGTCGCAGGTAGGTGGGAAAACGCGGCAAACCCTTGGCGGTAAAACCCCGGTGACGATAGGTAATCACTGTACCAACAGGCGGCGGATTGCTGCGCTCGGCATCGCTGAAGCCTGTGCCAACCCGAAACTCACCATTCTGGTTGCGGCAACTGAGCGCTCCCAACTTACCGCTGTACTTACCTTTGCCAGGGTGGTGCGCAGTTACTGTGCATTCCGCATCCTGCAGGCTTTTCAACTTGAGCAGTTGTTCACTACGTCCGCTTTCATACGCTGCATTCGGATTGCGCAACATCACCCCTTCACCGCCGCCTGCTTCTATCTGCTGTAAAAATGCCTCTATCTGGGCTGTATCGCGTACTGTTTGCTGCGGGATAAGCACGATATTGGCCTGTGGATGGGTATCGAGCCATGCTTGCAACACCGCCAAACGTTGGTACAAATTACCCTCTGCATGCGGTACATCAAAGACATGCAGCTTTATGGATGACCAATCGCCTTGATGGCTGCGCACCTGGGCTGATATCTGCTCAAATTGCCCGCGCCCGCTATAGAGTTCGCCATCAATGGCAAAGGGCGGAAAATCACGGAGAAAACCAGGGGGCGGAGTGAAGGGGTAGCCGTTGCGACTGAGCAGTTGCTTCCCATCCCAAAAGGCGCGTACGCCATCGAGTTTTTCACTCATGGCCCAGTCACGGACATCCTGCTGCTGGTACTCTTTGGCCAGCAACAAGTTTTCTGCCTGGGCGGTGGTGCCGAGCATCAGTAAACAAACAAACCCTGCGATTAAACAGCGTATACAAGTTGATAGTTTTGATTGCATTGCATGTGGTTTTTACAGTTGTGGGGGTGTCTTCGCAATTAGTGAGTAGTCCATCCGATCTTTTCCACACCGTAACCAAGTAGTATTTTTTCAGATTGCCGGGAGCGGAAAGAGCCTGGTGAGGTGATGTTGCACCGGTGCGCCTGTTAAGCTCTGTAGAGTAACTCGGGCAGTCCTTTGATCAATGAACAGGGATGGGTGCATTGGGTGAGCAATATGGTACATGGTGTTGAATAACGCCACGAGTGTTGGTTTTGCCATTCCCTCCACAAGTCGATGTTTGATGACTTTGACTTCAGTGTCTGTAAGCAAACCTGCGATAATGGAGCAAAAATCCCCGGCCACGAGCATAGGAACCGGGGATTTTTTTGGGTAAAGACGACGCCGTTTTCGCGGGCTATTTTTCACGGGGATAGGGCCAGGCCATGAGGCCGCCTTCCATCACCCGTACATTGGTGTAGCCATTGGCCGCAAGAACCCTGGCCGATTCATAGCCGCGCATGGAAACCTTGCAGAAGTATATGATGGGCGCGTTCTTATCCTGCGGCAATTCAGACAAACGGGCGCGCAACTGGCCTATGGGCAAGAGCTTTTCGCCAATCCCCAGGCGCATCTCCTGGAATTCCGGCTCAGTGCGACCATCGAATAAATGTGCTTTTTCACCCCGTTGCACCATGCGCCATACCTCCTGGGCACTGATGCTTTTGTACAGCCCGGCCAGTTTGTTTTGCATGATGTGGGCTGCCGCGATAAAATGGTCAATGGCCAGGGAAAAGGGCGGCGCATAGGGTAGATCACTGTTGACCAGCTCTGCCACTTTCAGTTTCCCCTGGATAGCCATGGCAGCCGTGGCTATCTGGCGGCTGACATCACCGGGACCAACGCACTGGTAGCCAGTGATGCGCTGGTCTGCATCCACCAGCATTTTTGAGATAAGCGGCTTGGCTCCCATGAAGCCGGGTTTGTCCGGGCTGGCATTGATAACTGCGGTATAGCCTTGTATGCCTGCTTTTTGCGCCATTTTTTCCGACATGCCGGTGGAACCGGCCTGAAAGGCGAAGACCTTGCAAATGCCTGAATGGATTGTGCCGGGAAAGGTGGCGCGCTTGCCCAGGCTGGCGTTTTCTCCGGCTACCCTGCCTTGCAGGTTGGCTAAGTCGCCCATGGGGGCAAAAACTGGTTTACCGGTTAACAGGCTGGGGATTTCCACACAATCGCCCGCAGCATAGATATCCGGATTTGAGCTTTGCATATATTCGTTGACGCGAATGCCGCTAAAATCGCCCAACTCCAGGCCCGCATCTTTTGCCAGCGCAGTGTTGGGCTGCACGCCCACGGCCAGCACTGCCGCGCCGCAGGGTATTTCCCGGCCATCCTGCAGCCGCACTCCGCTGACCGCACCATTTGCTGTGAGAAATTCCTGCACGCCCACGCCGCAGATCACCTCCACGCCCTGGCTTTGCATGTGCTGTTCCACCAGTTTGGCCAGCTGCCAGTCCAGAAAGGGCAGAATCTGATCAAGCGCTTCAATCAAAGTCACCTGAATGCCGGAATGTTGCAAGGCCTCGCAGACCTCAACGCCTATCAGGCCGCCGCCGACCACTACCACCTGCCGCACCTTTTTTTCATCGCGAATACGGCGCAGGTAATCGGTATCCGCCATGCTGGTCAGGGTGGTGATGCCCTTGGCTTCCCGGCCAGGAATGGGCGGAATGTTGGCATTTGCGCCCATGGCCAGGATAAGTTTGTCATAGGGGATTTCACGCTCATCCCCTCCTTGCACGCTGCGGCAGCGCACAACTTTTTTGTCGGGATCAATGGCAGTGGCTTCGGTACTGACCAGGGCAGTAACACCTTTATTGTTTTGAAAATAATCTGCATCGCGCACTACTCCGAAAGGCGCGCTGATGAGTGCTGCCCGGTTATCAAACACACCGCCCACATAGTACGGATAGCCGCAGGTTGCCATGGAAAGATCCGGATCTTTCTGGATAATGGTCACCTGGGCTGATTCATCCATGCGTTTGGCCCGTGCTGCTGCCTTGGCTCCAGCGGCAGAGCCGCCAATGACTAAAATTTTGTTCATGAGAGTTTCCTTTTCGGCTACTGTTCTTTATTATACGATGGCCGTCCAGACATGTGCAAACTTGTCTGCTGCTGCCCATGTTTTTCGTGGAGGCTCCTGAGAATGCCCTGTTCGGGTTTCCTGTCTCTAAATTTGTTGCACACCTTGAAAAAAGTATTGCATTTTAGGCTGAACGCCTTACAATTATGTTCATATACACAAAATGAGGCAGGCTGCCATCTTTTTTTTATGCAAAAAATACGGTCCAATTCTGGATGATGGTCACTGCCTGGGAGGAAAGCTATGAGTATAAATAATCAGGATTCAGAACAAAATTATCAGACAAATGATCGCCAGGAAATGATGAATCAGCCAGAAAGGAATCAGACCACCAGCATGGGGCGAGGGCCCTGTGGTCAGG
>JAAYIE010000140.1 GCA_012744275.1 Desulfobulbaceae bacterium | reverse complement strand
GTGGAGTATAATCTTGGGCACAGAAATATCAACGATCTTCATGTCTCCCTCCATCACGACGATGTTCTTATCCTGACTATCGCTCTCATGAACAACGTCAAGTTCAGACACATCCTCACGGACAAATATCCGATAATATTGATCGACGAGTATCAGGACACCAACGCCGATTGGATCAAGTCGATCAAGCTTCACTTCCTCGGACAGGCGAAATCACCACAATTCGGTTTTTTCGGCGACCACTGGCAGAAAATATATGGAGACGGATGCGGAAAAATCGACCATCCAAGTCTGACGGTCGTCGGCAAGCGGGCAAACTTTCGGTCGGTTTCGGCGATCGTTGAATGCCTCAACCGAATGAGGCCCGAACTGCCACAGTTCGTCGTCGATCCGAACGAACAGGGCACCGTCCGTATCTTTCACACAAACTCTTGGGTAGGAACCCGGCAGACTGGCGGCCATTGGGGCGGAGACCTTCCAGCTGAATCCACCGATCGGACAATTCAGACCGTCCTTGATCGTCTGAGTGATGACGGCTGGGACCTATCTCCTCAGACCACCAAGATATTGATGCTCACTCATCGAGTGCTTGCTGCCAAACAGGGATATCCCAGCATTCCAAAGGTCTTCGAGTTCAACAACTCCTTCACAAAAAAGGAGCATCCCCATATTGCCTATTTCGCCGACGCTCTGGAGCCGGCCTGTGAAGCCTACCTCTCCAAGAAGTATGGGGAAATGTTCCGTGTGCTTGATTCCAACGTGCCGGGGATTCGTGCGCAGGCAGACAAGAAGAAATGGTCCGACGCCATGGACAAGCTCATCGAGTTGAGAGCAAATGCGACGGTCGGCGAAGTGATGGATCATTTGCTTGCAGTACGCCGACCGAGGGTACCAAATGCCGTCGAGAGGAGCGAACGCGAATTGCAGGCGTTCGCCCCGGAGGCAGGTGAGGAGAAACCACGACCACTAAGGGAGCTCGCAAAGCTCCGGGCCGTTGCGTACCAGGAAATCGCCGCACTGTGCCGCTACCTGTCGGGCCATTCTCCGTTCGAGACAAAGCATGGTGTAAAGGGGGCCGAGTTCGAGAACGTCCTAGTCGTCGTCGGCAGAGGCTGGAACAAGTATAACTTCAACGAAATGCTCGAATTGGCTAGGGATGCCGTTCACGTTCCTAACAACAAACAAGACGCATTCGAGCGTAATCGGAATCTTTTTTATGTCACCTGCTCCAGGCCAAAGCGGCGTCTGGCTGTACTCTTCACACAAAAGCTTTCAACTGTTGCACTTCGTACGCTCGGCGACTGGTTCGGTGATGAAAATATAGAACCTCTGAACTTTCAGCCCAATGGTGTGTTGTAAGGTATATTGCCTGGAACACAGCAGCTCAGTTTTGGCCCCCTACCAGCCCGTTGGAAAAGTCAATTTAGCAGCGTGGTAGCACAACATAGAGTGATTACCATCGTAATATGCCCACCTTATATTATGTCCAGCCGAGGCGGGGCATTGTTTATCGACGGACAGCTACGTGCTAAGTTGACTGACTGTGATCTTTTTATTGAGGCGGGCGCTCAAATCGTTTAGTGATTAAAGTTAAATTTCATATTTCTTTAATATTAAACCAAATGCAATTTACCGCTATAATGGCTCAATACAGGGTTAAGAATTTTACTCATGTTTCTTTTTATCAAAATCCGGGGTACCGTCTTCTTTTGGGTTAAAAGAGGCTTTGCAGCCTTGTCTAAAACCGGTACAGCCAAAAAAATCGTAGGGCTTGCCGTTCTTGCTGGTACCGGTTCTACGCACTAAATCCTTGCCGCATTCCGGACATTGGAAGCCGCTGGCTTCAGGCTTTGCTTTGGTGTCCTGACGCTCACCAGGAACACCATTGGCATCGGCAAAAGTAACAGGACATTCCGGATAACCTGAGCAGCCCCAAAAATTAAATCCTTTTTTCTCTTTGGAGTCTGGCCGCACCATGTGTCTGAGCGGCTGGCCACATGCGGGGCATTTAGGGCTGGTCGTGGCTATATAGGCCTTGATTTCAGCGTCAAACTGTTTGTAGGCACCGGCAATCAGGGGCTGGTACATCCCTTTGCCTTCCGCTATTTCATCGAGCAGGCTTTCCATTTCACAGGTAAAGCCAAAATCAATGAAACCAAAGGCTCCGTTCAAAGCATCTACTACCTGTTCTCCTGTTTCCGTAGGCACCAGATTGCGCTTTTCAAGCTGCAGGTATTTATGCGTACTGGTTATGTTTTCCAGGATAGCGGCATAGGTGGAGGGCCTGCCTATGCCCTTTTTTTCCAGCTCGCGGATCAGGCTGGCTTCGGTATAGCGTGCTGGCGGCCGCGTTTTTTGGGTCAGAATTTTGGCATCCTGGGCCTGGGTTTGCTGGCCAGCCTCCAGTTTCGGCACCTGGTTGTCCTGCTCTTCCTCGTCTTCTTCAGTCTCGTCTTTGGCAACCAGGGCTTTCCAGCCGGGCTCTACCAAAGTACGGCCTTTGGCCTCGAATATCGCCTGCCTGCCTCCAGCGTCACCTTCCAAGATCAGGGTGCGCACCGCATATACCGCTTCATCTAGCTGGCTGGCTATGGCCCGCAGCCGGATCAGTCGGTACAGAGCTTTTTCGTCGGCACTTTCGCCAGCCTGTTCAACTTCAAAATGAGTGGGACGTATTGCTTCATGCGCTTCCTGTGCTCCCGCCTTGCTATGCCAGGTGCGCGGTGCTGCTGGCAGCGGGAAATCCCGCTCACCTGCCCAGGAGCGAATCGCTGCAATGGCCTCGTCAGAAAGATTTGGTGAATCGGTGCGCATGTAGCTGATGTGGCCACCCTCATACAAGGCCTGGGCAAGCTCCATGCTTTTTTTGGGACTGAATTTAAGGGCCGTGCTGGCGGCCTGCTGCAGGGTGGAGGTGATAAAGGGTGCAGGCGGGGCACTTTTAGCCTCTTTTTCATCGTAGTTCCGTACAAGGACATTGCGGATCTGCGCTACCTGCTCAGCAAGGGTCTTGTCCAGAACGTATTCCTCACCCTCTTTTAGCCAGCCTTCCTTGGGCAGCCAGGTCGCCTGCCAACCCTCACTGATATGCTCCATGGCTTCAAAAACCAGGCTGACCCCATAATGTACCGTCACCCGGAAATCCCGGATTGCCCGTTCGCGCTCCACCACCAGGCGCACCGCAGGTGACTGCACCCGGCCTGCCGACAGTTTGCTGCCGGTTTGCCGCGATAAAACTGGTGACACCATGTACCCCACTAGCCGGTCAAGCACCCGGCGTCCCTCCTGGGCCGCGACCAGGTGACGGTTAATGCTGCGGCTGCTTTTCAACGCTGCTTTAACCGCTGGTTCCGTGATTTCGGTGTACGTAACCCGCTTTGCCCCCTTCAGCTTCAAAGCGTCTTCGATGTGCCAGGCAATAGCTTCACCTTCTCGATCAGGATCAGTGGCAAGATAAACCTCTTCAGCCTCCTTCACGGCTGTCCGTAGCTTGCCCAACACCTCCTTGCCCCGCTTTGTGGCTTCGTACTGTGGCACAAAATCAGGCGGCTCCAGCCCCATTTCTTTATCAGGGAGATCACGCACATGGCCAACGCTGGCCATCACCCGATATGATGGGCCGAGAAAAGATTGTATCTTTTTGACTTTTCCTGGTGATTCAACGATGAACAATTTCATATTCAAAACCTCCTGACAAAAACACGGCCTTCTTCTTCGAGCTGCTCTGAAGTGTTTTGTGCAACTAATTCGGTGCGTTGAGATGAATCCTGCAGACTTTTTTGACCCGATTCCTGCTCCGGCTCTTCAATATCTGCAGGGGTACGGTTAAAAGTAGGTTTGGAAGCCCCACGATAGACAACTAATGGTGCCGCTGACCGAGGATCAACTTCTTTGTGAACCACAGATTTTACCCTAGGCGGTTCTCTTCTAAGAGGTTCGCTGGAAACGTCTTGATTGGCATCCTGTCGGACTGAATTGGTACTTATTTTTCCTGGCCCTTTTCCCAGTGCTTGTCGCACCAGCTGGGCATAATTGTTGCCGCGATCCGCATTAGGAGAATGATAGCGACCAACCGCTGCCCAGGTGTCACTGCCCCGCTC
>JAAYIE010000139.1 GCA_012744275.1 Desulfobulbaceae bacterium | reverse complement strand
GTTTCGATCTGATCTGACAGACACCAGGCAAAAACCGATAACTGTCAGATCAAATTAACTACTACCTCCCTTCAGTAATGTCCGGTTAAGAAATTGCATGGAGACAATGGGCAAAAAAATAGCGTAACATATTAAAATAGCTTGACAAATCAATAAAGGGCCGATGCGGCCGTTTTCATAAGCATCCTTCTATTTCAAGGAGTTATGAAAATGAAACCGCAGCCTTTCAAACCAGGAAAACTCAATGCTCGCAGCTATAAACGCCTCTGTGCGCCATTATGCTGGGCCCTAAAGAAAATCACAAAACTAAAATCAAGAGGAAACAGACCGCTCCAAATGGAATTTGAAGACCAGCTCCATGCACTCATCTTCTTTCATCTACAGGAGCATACCTCCGGCAGGCATCTGCTCCAATCGCTGAAAGAAGACGCCTTTGCCAGGGAACATATTGCCCCGAAAAAAGGTATTGCCAAAAGCTCCTTTTTCGAGGCCATGAACGAGCGCGGTCTCGAACAATTCATGCTGGTCTTTGAAGCCTTGCAACAGCAGGTGCGGGAGCAGCTCCCAAACAGGCACCCGGAATTAGGCCCGCTGGTCGCCATTGATGGCTCACTCATTGACGCTGTCCTCTCCATGGAATGGGCCGACTACCGCAAAGGCGTCAAAAAGGCCAAAACCCACCTCGGCTTTGATCTGAATCGCGGTGTTCCCCGCAAGATATTTCTTACCAGCGGCAAAGAGAGCGAACGTCCCTTTGTTGAGCAGATCCTTGCGCCAGGGGAAACCGCAGTGGGCGACAGGGGCTACCAAAGCCATCACGGTTTTGACCAGCTCCAGGCGGCAGGCAAACATTTTGTTATCCGCATCAAGGAGAACACCATTACAACCTGTCTGGAATCCTACCCTGTGGCCTCTGGGAGCATGGTTTTTTCTGATGCCAAGGTTTTGTTGGGGCGTGAAGGAGTGAATCAAACCCGCATCCCGCTGCGGCTGGTCGGTTACACGGTTGAGGGTAAATCCTACTGGATTGCCACCAGTCGCTTCGACCTCACTGCCGAACAGATCGCCCAGATATACAAGCTGCGCTGGCAGATAGAGAGCTTCTTTGCCTGGTGGAAGCGGCACCTCAAGGTGTATCACCTTATTTCCAGAAGCCGCCATGGGCTCATGATCCAGATGCTTGCCGGCTTGATTACCTATATCCTTTTGGCGATATACTGCCATGAAGAACACGGCGAGCCGGTTTCCATCCATCGGGTTCGTCAGTTGCGCAACCAGATTCTCAATGAATCACGAATGCAACCCTGTCAGCCTGACACGCAGAGTCAACAAAACCAGGAAATTGTTCATGCAAAAACCTAACCGGACAATGCTGATCATAACTTGAAGGAAAGAACGACAGATCCTACAGCACCGTACTACCTAAAAAGCCAAGGCGGCCCGCATTGCTGTCAACAAAGCTCTATACACCAAATCGCCGCAAAGATCAGCAGCGCTGCGCAATGGATTGCAGCCTACGGAAATAGAATCAGAAATGAGTGAAGAGCAAGGAAAAACTGTGTGGAGTGACCAAGCCTAGATTAATACCCAACCTGATTACAGGCGATTAGAGGTTGTCCAGCGGACTGCGCACCGCCAGCCCGCC
>JAAYIE010000138.1 GCA_012744275.1 Desulfobulbaceae bacterium | reverse complement strand
TGCTGCAACTCAATCTCTTTGTCAGAAGAGATTTGATCGGACTTTTCAAGCCGCCACGACCTCAACTCCTTGTCTCTCCACAGCTTTTGCTATGGAAAAATCTGTGAGACAGCACTGGTTTTTTCCCTCATATTTCTGTAAAATAGTCGGAGTCAAGACGCTTCAATTCATATATTGCCTCAGTTGCAACTCCTACACCAAAATCTATCATAAGTTGTGCAAATTGCTGACCATCAATGAGAATGATCTTGTTCTCGATAGCAGCCACATAATCATGAGCGCCCTGGGAAAACTCAGATGTTGTTATAAAAATACCTTTACGTGCTCGCTTTCCCTGCAAAGCACCTGCAAATTTTTGAATTTCTGGACGGGATATGGTGTTCTCCCATTTCTTCGCTTGAATATATATTATATCAAGGCCTAAACGATCTTCCTTGATGATACCGTCTATACCTTCATCTCCACTACGGCCTATAGCTTGACCGGCATCTTTTCGAGAGCCTCCATACCCCATCTTAACGAGCACTTCGACAACTACTTTCTCGAAAAAATTGGAAGATGAGGATTTTAATTGGGATATAAGATCACTTACGAGATTTTGGCGCAAGGTCAGGTATGCTTCTTCAAGAAGTTCAGCTGGTGTTTTACTTTCCCGCTCATCACTTGTTGATTCAATTATTTCTCCATTTTTTTGATCTTTTTGGTTCTTATCTCGTGCAGCAATGTACTCTGGAAATTGGCGCAAGTAGCGAAGATTAATTTCTAAAGGTGATTTGTTAAGAACGTTTTTTCCTCGACCTGTTATTTGAAACACCCCGCGTTTAGTGTTTTTAATCAAGTCGGCCATTTTCATGTGAGCCCGTGCCCATGCAATACGATTTTCAAACACACGTTGCTGTCCACTGGGAAGAAGTTGTTTTTGCTCGTCTTCAGTCAAGCCAAACTCTTGGGATAGCGCATCAATAGTTTGTCGATTGGTATACTCCTGACCATCAGCACAGAATTTGAGCAGCGGAAGCATGATGCTTTGAAAATCCGGTATGGACATATCTAATCACCATTTGCATGCGATAATTTTATATAAGATAACTTGCCGGTCACAAATAGGTATCAATGGTACCATAGCGTGTCCAGACTTACCCTGTACCTGAAATAATAAAGCCAGAAAATTCTGTACGCACCTCCTATTCCAGTTCCAGATTAAAGACGCTATCAAGGAGGCGAGGAAAATACGACGCAGGCGTACATAAAAGTACTCCGAGGAGTATTTCCCGATGCCGACACAGAGAGCGCTTTAATATGGAAGTGGAATTACTCTGAACGCAATGCCTCCAGCGGATCAAGCATGGCGGCCTGGCGGGCGGGCATGATGGAGGCAAGGATGCCGATAGTTATGGCCAGGAGTTCAGCCAAGACGACAAAACTCCAAGGCGTGTGAAAGGGAATAAGCGGCACAAAGAATTTGACCACCAGAGCGCAGAGCAGGCCAAAAAGCAGGCCTGCCGTGCCACCTAAAAGCGCGAGCAAGGTGCCTTCAACCAGAAACATCAGAAGAATCTGGCTTCTGGTAGCGCCAATGGCGCGCAAGAGGCCAATTTCAGCGGTGCGTTCCCGCACGGCAATGGTCATGACCGTGAAAATGCCCACGCTGCCCACCAAGAGCGAAATACCGCCCAGGGCCCCGACCGCCACGGTCAGCATGCCCAGCACCGAACCGAGCACATCCAGCATCTGCTGCTGGGTGGTGATGGTAAAATCCTCCTGGCCGTGCCGGGCCAAGAGTACCCGCTTGATGGCGGCAACCACCTCATCGGCCTGCATGCCTTCGCGGTAGAGCACATCTATTTCCATGAGACCGTCGCGGTTGAACAGATCAAGCGCGCGCACCGCCGGAATATAGACCGTGTCATCCATGTCATAGCCAAGGATCTGTCCCTTGGGCTCCATGACCCCGATCACCCGTACTGGCTGATTGCCGATCAGCACCCGCTCGCCCAAGGGGTTCTGCCGGGGAAAGAGTTCGTGCCGCACCTTTTGCCCCAACACCACGAAGGCGCGGGCGCTGCGCGGATCATCCGGCGGCAAAAAGCGGCCAAGCTGCACCTGCATGCGGAAGGCGCGGTCCATCTCCGGGCCAACGCCATAGGCGGTAATGCGGCGGGTGCGGTTGCCTGCGCGGATTTCCACATTGCCCTGCACCATGGGTACAGCCGCCTCAATCCCCGCTACTTGGCGCAGGGCCTGGGCATCCTCAATGGTTAACAGGCGCTCCGAGCCAATCACCCCGAGCGAAGTTCCCATGGTGTTGACCTTGCCCGGATTAATGGCGATCAGGTTGGTGCCAAACTGGGTGAATTCGGAGAGCACATAGCGCTGCAGGCCCTCACCCATGGAGGTGAGCAGGATCACTGCGGCAATACCCACGGCAATGCCCAGACCGGTGAGAAAGGAGTGCAGCGGCCGGGCCCGGATGGCACTGGTGAGGAAGGTGCTCTGATCGAGAATATCCATGCTGTCAGCGCCGGGCCAATGCCTGGATGGGGTCCAGCCGGGCTGCCCGCCTGGCCGGCAAGAGGGAGGAGAGAAAACCCGTGCCCAGGGCCGTAGCGATGGCGGCAAAAATGGCCCAGAACGGTGGGGTGGCATCCAGGATGGGATAGATCTGCATGGCCAGCCAGGCACCGGCAAAACCAATGACCAGGCCAATAGCCGCACCAATGGCGGAGAGCACCAAGGCCTCGCTGATCAAGAGCGCCATGATTTGCGCCTTGCCCGCGCCCAGCGCCTTTAACAGGCCGATTTCAGCAGTGCGCTGGGTCACGGCCATGAGCATCACATTCATAACCAGGATACCGGCCACCACCAAGCTGATACTGGCAATGGCGGCCACGGTGAGGGTGAGCACATTGAACATCTTGTCAAAGGTGGCGAGCACCGAATCCTGGGTAATGATGGTGACATCGTCTTCGCCGTAGTGGCGCTTGGCAATGGTGGTGCGGATGTGGGTTTTCATGCGCTCCACCATGCTGAGATCCCGCGCTTCCAGAAAAATACGGAACAAGCCCTCGGTGTTGAGCAGCATCTGGGCAAAGGCCACCGGCACGATCACCAGTTCCTGGGTGTCCATGCCGAGCGAGCGGCCTTCGGAAGACAGAATGCCCACCACCCGGCAGCGGAAACCGCCCAGGCGCACCAGTTCACCAACACCGCTCTCCTGGCCAAAGAGTTCGCGCTGCACCTTTGCGCCCAGCACGCAGACCGGCCGGGCTATTTCCATATCTTCTGCGGGCAAAAAAGCGCCGCGCTCAAGCTTAAGATGGAGCAGATCCAAGAGCGGCGCGGTAGCGCCCAAGAGCGGTACCTGCCGTTCCCTGCCCCGCCAGGCAATGTGCATTTCTCCCATGTTGATGGGGCTGAGCAGGCGCACGGTTTCATGGCGGACCAGGGCGTTCGCATCACCCAGGGTAAGGTCGCGCGGGGTTTCACCCACTAAGGTGGCAGGCGTATTGCTGGCGGTGTCGGAACGTCCGGGGATGACAATCACCAGGTTGGTGCCCAGGGAGGAAAACTGGTCAACAATGTAGCCCTTGGCCCCATTGCCAATACCAGTGAGCAACACCACGGCTGCCACGCCAATGGCCATGGCCAAAAGCATCAGACCGGTGCGCACCCGGTTGCCACCCAGGCTGGTGAAGGCATAGGCGGTGATGTCAAAGGGGCGCATGGCTAGGCCTTGCTGCTGTCGCTGGCGATGCGGCCATCCACAACCCGGATGCGCCGTTTAGCCCGCTCGCCGATTTCGCGATCATGGGTGACCACCAAGAGGGTCAGGCCTTCCTGGTTTAGGCGCTCCATCAGCTCGATGATCTCGCTGCCGGACTGGCTGTCCAGGTTGCCGGTTGGTTCATCAGCCAGGAGTATGGCGGGCCGATTGATGACGGCCCTGGCAATGGCCACCCGCTGTCTTTGCCCGCCGGAAAGCTCCTCTGGCCGGTGGTGTTTGCGCCCCAAAAGGCCAAAGGCTTCCAGCAGGGGCAGGCTGCGCTCACGCCGCTTTTGTGGTGGCACCCCTGCCAAGAGCAACGGCAACTCGATATTCTGCTGGGCGTTCAGGCGGGGAACGAGGTGGAAAAACTGGAAGATAAAGCCAATGGTGCGACTGCGCTCCGCAGCCAGTTCGCGGTCGCTCAGACCGGTAACATCGCGACCCTGGAGCAGGTAACGGCCGCTGTCCGGGGTGTCAAGCAGGCCAATGATGTTAAGCAGGGTGGATTTACCCGAACCAGAGGGCCCCATAATGGAGACGTATGCCCCTGCCTCAATGCTTAGGGACACATCATCCATGGCTCTAACTTGCTGACCGCCAACGGTGAAGACGCGGCTTACCTGCTGCAGTTCAAGCATATTATTCCAATTGCACATCAAAGCGCTCTCTGTGTCGGCTTTGGCGAATGCTCCTCGGAGTACTTGCAGGTACGCCTGCGTCGCATTCCCCTCGCCTCCTTGATATCACCTTTGATCTGCAATCGGAATTACTTGCCGCCTGCAGATGATGCATCAATCTGAACCAGTGCGCCGTCGCGCAGACCCTGGCGCTCGATGGAGGTTACCACCACATCCCCTGCTTTGAGTCCAGAGCGGATTTCGGTAAACTTCCAGTTGGACAGGCCGGTTTCCACCTGCTGCCGCCGCACCTTGCCGGTGGCAGGATCAAGCACATAGACCGCAGCGTCGCTCAAAATCGCCTCGGCCGGAGCACGCAGCACCTCTGCCCTGGTATCGAGAATCACCTCCACATCGGTGCTGTAGCCAGCAAGCAGGCCAGGCGGCATACTGTCCTTATCAAAATCCGCCTCGATTTCCACGGTGCGCGCCTGTTTGGCCACCTCCAGCACATAGGGCGAGATGGAGCGCACCTTGCCGTTAAAATGCTGCTTGGGATAGGCATCGAGACTGATGCGCACCGCCATGGCGGGCCGGATGCTGGCTGCGTCGATCTCATCAATGGGAGCCGCAACGTACAGGGATTCCATATTGATCAGATCCACCGCAGGCAGGGTGGGAATCCCCGGCGGCGAGGGGGTGAGGTATTCGCCGATTTCACCATTGACCTCGGCAACAATGCCGTCAAAGGGGGCAAAGAGTTTGGTGCGCTCAAGGGTGGCGTTGGCTGCCTCAACCCGCGCCTTAGCCACTGCCTGCCTTGCCCGGGCTGCCTCGCAGCCAGCGCGTTTGGCCTTGGCCTCGGCCTGGGCTGTATCGTAGTCAGACTCTGACGTTGCCCGGGTGGGCCGCAACCTGGCCTGACGCTGAGCCTGTTTATCCGCCAGATCCGCCCGCAAACAGGCTTCGCGCTGGCTTGCCTCAGCAGCAGTGCTTTCACTTTGGGCCAGCTTCAAATCTGCCTGCAGATCATCACTCCACAGGGTAAGCAAAAGCTGGCCTTCCTGTACCTGGTCGGCCTTGCGCACATTGAGGGTGGCAATACGGCCGCCAATGGTGGGGGTAAGCTTGGCACGATACCTGGCCTTGATGGTGCCTGCGCGGGTATTGGCCACGGTCGATTCCACTGTGCCGGTGTCGATAGTGTGCACGGCCACCTGAATGGGTGTTTGCCGGGCAATAAAACGGTAGCCGGCATAGGCTGCAAGCGCAGAAAGAACAAGAATCAGCACAATAAATTTCTTCACTGCAAGGCCTTCAGGCTAAAAATTCATGTGGCGTTCAATACAGAAAAAAATACCAGACGTGATTGCACGGCGCCCATGCGTTTTACAAGCGCAACTGCCGGATAGCGGTCAGGATGATGGCATTGTCCGTTATATCAGCCATGGAATTACTGTAGTAAGCGAAACGCACCAGGCCTTTTCTGTCGATCAAAAATTGTGCTGGCATCCTGCCCAGTTTGAGTAGCTTCACTTCCTGGCCATAGGGTCTTAGTACCGCATGCTGCGGATCAGGCAAACCAATAAAGGGGAGTTTTTCTTTTTGCCAAAATGTACGGAACGCCTCAGTATCTTCTGGCCCGACAACCAGAATTTTTACAGAGAGCTTGGCAAATGCCTCAAAGTCCTGGCGCAACTGCGCCATGTGCTTGCGCGTGAACGGTCAGGAAAATCCCCGGTTCAAAACCAAGTATACCACAGCTTTCTCCCTGAAATCCATCAGGGTAATCGGTACCCCCTGTACATCCGGCAGGGTAAAATCGGGGGCCTGCGCATTAACCAAAATTTTTGCCATAATAGCCTCCACAGCGCCATGAGATGGGATAGGTAGAATAACCGTTGCGCACCAGAACAAGCCTAATTGAAATTCTTGGCAGTGCCAGCAAAAACAGTGGCAGAAAGAACATGGAAAAATCCTGACCGCCTATCCGTTCTTGCATGCAGCTTTTCAAGTACCGATACCATAGCCTATAATCATGACCACCATAAAGACAGCCATTAAAAATTACCCTGTACTGTAAAAATTTTCGGATGGAGTGGATAAAGCCTGGGCAAATGTGGACAAAAACAAGAAAGGGGTTAGGCCAAAATGGCCTAACCCCTTGAAATACTGGCGCGCCTGGAGAGATTCGAACTCCCGACCTACGGATTCGTAGTCCGGCGCTCTATCCAGCTGAGCTACAGGCGCAAACTGTATCTTGGGTTAGCTACCACATCCAGCTTGGCAGATCAAAGGATTTCTGCACG
>JAAYIE010000159.1 GCA_012744275.1 Desulfobulbaceae bacterium | reverse complement strand
GAACTGCGCGGACTGATTGCAGCCTTGGACGAAGACAAAGCAAGCCGTCAAGAACTGAATGATGCCAGAACTGAACTAGAGGCAGATACACTAGCGGTAAAAGAGGATCTGGAAGATCTTACCGAGCTGGTCGGTGTGTTGGGTGACTTCCGTGAACTTGCCTTTGTAGCGCACCATATGCACCTTCCTGTCGAGGGTGAAGACGAAGTTCTGTACATTGTCCGTTCCGATGAAACCAACTTTGGCGACCTGAGCATTTACGCTTGGACCATCGACGGCTACCAGCGCGTTTCTGGCAAGATGCAAGAAGCTATCGACCAACGTATTACAGCACTGATTGAAGCTACTGATGCAGATCTGCTGGACCACGAACAACGTCTGGCCATTGTCGAGGCATTCCGTGAAGTAATCGGATTTGCACACTTCATGCACCTGCCTGATACTGGTGACGAGACCAAGCTGTACGTCATTGCCTCCGATGAAACTTATGGCGGCGACCTGACTGCATATCGCTGGAGCGAGACGCTGGGCATCTACACCCGTATGTACGGCAAAGCTTTCGCAGACATCAAAGAGCGTCTGGAAGTTGCTGAGAGCGGCAAGGTTGAGGGTGATACCTTCGAGACCTATGTAAACGAAGTTACCGAAATCCTGAACAACTACGACGAGCGTCTAACGCTGTTGGAAGAGAAGGACGAGGTCATCGAGGTAAACACCCGTTACGACCTGCCTGCTACGGGTAAACATGGCGTCATCTACGTTGTACGACACGACAGCCTGAGTGATAACAAGGCTACCATCCACATCTGGAACGGTGAGGATTACAGCCCAATCGTAAGCTCACACAACACCGCTCTAGGCGAAGTTAGCAGCTCCGCAAGCGAAGTACTAGCTACGCAGGTATGGAACACCTCAACCAATGACATTGCGGCTGGTACGCCGGTTATGTTGGCTGGTCACGCCATCAACGAACAGCCTGCCGTTGTTCCTCTGGACCTGAACGATCCTGAAGTCCTGTCCAAGTTTGTCGGTATTGTCTACAAGACAGTGTCTGCCGGTAGAAGCGGCGTAGCTGTTCGTGGCGGGGTTGTTCGTAACTTCAACACACTGGGTGGAGACGAGAACTGGCAGAACGGTGACGCACTGTACTTCCGTGGTAACGGTTCCGGAGTAATTTCCAACACCATTCCCAGCAACGACAAATACAATAAACCAGTAGGTTACGTGTTGGAAGCTGCTGACAACAAGGGAATCCTGTACCTTGTACAAGACCCAGTCGGCAACATCCTTGGCGGTGTAGGTAGCTACGGCGGCACTTACGCTAGCTACGAAGATTTAGTAGCAGGTGTTGATGTATCCAAGGTGGGTGACGGTTCCTACGCCATTGTCGATCCCGGCGTAGAGGAAGACGCTATCCTGTATATCTGGGACGATACAGATCAAAAGTGGGTTCGTAGCACTCTTGATGGTGAAACCATTAAAGAACTTTACGAAGCAGAGGATGACACTAATGCGTTTACCGATCGACACAAAGAGATTGTAGGGGGTATTGAAGATGGGACTACGGAAGTTCCCACTGCTGATACTGGGGACTATTCCCAGCTCATCGCCAACACCAAGTTCGTAGTAAATCGTATCGCCAATATCCCATCTGTACCTACTTCAACTCCCTATACCGTAGTGGAAGGGGATAAGGGTAAGTCGATTGATACTTCCGCCAACGTCACTATTCCACCTGATGTATTTGTGGTAGGTGACACTCTAGTAGTAACCAATACTACTGCCGGTGAAATACGTGTTATTCCGGGAGCAGGTGTTACTATTCGTCTTGCCGGTACGGAAGATAGCGGTACTGCCATTTTGGGAAGTTACGGTGTTACTACATTGAGAATGGTGACCAATAATAACTGGCGTGCTATCGGTATGGGAATGTGGGTCTAATTTTATTAGACCCGCGACACAAATATTTTTATAAACATTTAAGAGAGATCTAAAATACCATGATTATCCAAAACTATAATGAGACCAACGTAGAGGGTTCCAAACATACCCGTTGTAAGTCCATATTTATCTCCAACAAGTTTGGAGAAGATCCTACTGCAATTTTTACTGAAGAAGAAATCCATATCCTAAGTGAAGCGGATGGGGACAGCTTTATTAAAAACAAGGGATCCATTTCGGTAACCATTTCCGATATGGAAGCAACTATCGAAGACCCTGAAACTGGCGAAGTGATCAGTTATGGTCAGCTGTACCGCTTCCTAGCTATCGACTATCTGAAAGCCGCACACGCCAGAGATTTGGCGGATGCGAAAAAGAAGGAGGAGTTGTTGTTGTTAGAGACTAAACGACTAATCTTGGAGGAGTTGAATGTAACTCACTACACCGGTGATACCTTCGGTGTTGAAGAGATCAAAGATAAATCGATTGAAGAACTCGCCAATATTCTCGTAGATAGACGTGTAGACTTTATCTTGAGTGAAGTTGAAGATCCAGAGGGTAAGATTCCAAGAGATTACGCAGTGAACTTCGTTACTAATAACTTCGCTGATTTTAGCGATTCGAGATTTGTGGAAATTTTCTACGATACCTTCGTAGCGGAAAAAGAAGAATACGAACCGGAAGAAGAAGCTTCTAAAGAGTGATGAAAAGTATGACCGTACGACTAGAGAGTTTAAGTACTAGGCCGTATGGTCATTACTATCTGGAAATAATCTGAAGAGAGATACTTATTATGTTGCAGTCTTTTTTCATGGGTGGCGGTTGCGGGAAAGAGGATGTTCTATATCGTAAAGATAATGGAGTTACTATTGCCGTAAAGGAGGGAGTTGCTCCTTTTACCGGTTGGGCTAGTTTTGAGGATGAATGTTATTATGTCGTGGGAGATAGCAACGCTTTAGTGTCGGTTGTTAACCAATTCAAAAATTTAAGTGGTGATGGTGAGGTCTTCATCAAATATAAAGGTAAACAACTATGCTTAAATATGGTCGTCACTACTTTTGTTACTAACATGAGTGGTATGTTCCTCTTAGCACGCTCCTTCAACCAAGATATCGGATCATGGGATGTTAGTAGTGTTACTGATATGAATAATATGTTCAAGTACTCATCCTTCAACCAAGATATCGGATCATGGGATGTTAGTAGTGTTACTGATATGAGGTATATGTTCGAGGGTGCATCTTCCTTCAACCAAGATATCGGTTCATGGGATGTTAGCAGTGTTACTGAAATGAGTGATATGTTCCTCGGGGCATCTTCCTTCAACCAAGATATCGGTTCATGGGATGTTAGTAGTGTTACTAGAATGTATAGGATGTTCGCTTCTGCAACATCCTTCAACCAAGATCTCTCCTTCTGGTGTGTATCACTAATAAACAAGAAACCATCCATCTTCGACGAAGTGACACCCGCATGGGTGAAACCAGACAGGCAACCTATATGGGGTACCTGTCCCGCTCGACCATAATACTTAAAATACACCGAAAATAGGTAACTTAAAATAGACCCACTAGAAATAGTGGGTCAGGGAGATAGAGATTACACAGTGCGCTACGTTACTAACTTAACTAAAAAGGCAGAAAGGAATGATTAAATTGTGAAGCGGTGTATGATACTGTGCGTGAAGCCAGTGTCAGGGATTAGTCCCGCTAACTGCCTCTACCAAACCTTGTACTGGAAATGCGGATACACCGCAGTTAAATGAGTAGCCAAACATGACAGCCCAAATATTTATTGCACTGTTCGGCCTGACTGCTGTCTACCTGACACAGCAAAGCAACGAACGCATCAAACGGTATGCCTCAATCTTTGGATTGCTCGGCCAGCCGTTCTGGATATACGCAACATACACTACTGGCCAATGGGGAATGCTCTTTCTTACTGCCTGCTATACTTACGCATGGTTAGTCGGTTTCTACAATACTTGGCTAAAACGAAAATCGCTTAAATAGCGGCGTCCCTGTATAATGGGAAATTGTACACTTCGCAACATACAGGGACTTTAATGAACGACTGGACTATACTCCTCAGTGGTGTCCTCCTAGCTGCGGTCGTGCCCGAACTCGCAGTCGGAGCTTCCATAGGGTCCCTCTTCTTTATGCTCGTTAGCGAGAACCAGAGGGGATTTCGTAAATTACTTCTCTTGGTAATTGGCTGGTTTGTGGGATATTTCATAGCAGTGCCCTTCACAGACACAGGGTGGGGCGGTATTATAGCCGTAATGGGCAGCGCGTTTGCCGTTGTCTTTATGCTTGAAGTATTCGTCAATCTGGAACAAGGTCATCGGGAAATGCCAGCACCAGTACACTGGATTCTCGATCTCCTAACCAAATTCAGAGGGAAATAATATGCTAAGTCTCCTTCTGACAGTGGCGCAGGGCACACTTGGGGCATTCCTAGTGATATATCTTTTATCCCAACCAAGAGAGAAAGCCCTGTTCCATCGCTTCGTATCGTGCACTATAGCGTGCATCGGGAACGTCGCTTTTGTAACTGCGGTTCTTCCTAAGTCCGAATTGTCCCCTCATGACACCTTATTGGTCGTCACCATTCTGTTAGCTGTATATTCAATCTTGCAGTATAATCACTGGGACATCCCGGCTCTGTGTAACCAGATGGGCAGACTTCTACGAAAGGTATTCCATGGAAACCCCTACTAAACTGAACCCTACCGCTATTTTAGCTGCCCTTAAAGAAGACCTGAGAGCAGCTGAGCACCTGAAGCGGGATATTGATGCAAAAATCTCGCAGTGGCGTAGCGAGTATGAAGGTCTCCCTTACGGCAACGAAGTTAAGGGCAAGTCTTCTATTATTTCCCGTGATGTAAAGAAGCAGTCGGAATGGCAGCACGCAAGCATTATTGATCCCTTCGTAAGCTCAGACGAAATAATACGTTGTCTTCCTATTACCTGGGAAGATAAACAAGCGGCTGAACAAAACGAGCTGCTGCTCAACACGCAGTTTTGCCGCCAGTTCCCTCGTTATAACTTCATGTCAAAAGCCATCAAGCTGCTTGATATTGAAGGTACTCTGATCGTACAGACTGGTTGGGACTACGCTGATCGACAAGAAGAAGTCGAACGTGAAGTCGTAGCCGTAGACAAGTTCGGTAATGAATTTATCACTACGGAAATCGTGACGGAAACAATCGTAGAACGTAACCAGCCTACCGCCCGTATCTGCCGTAGCCAAGACGTTTACCTTGATCCAACCTGCTACGACGACGCAGATAACGCGCAATTCTTCATTCACAGGTACGAATCGGACTTGTCCACCCTACGTGCCGACGGCAGATATAAAAACCTGGATAAAGTCGCTCGGCTGTATACCGATACTTCCAGCTCCACGGACTACAAGTCTCCTGACGAGACTTCCTTCAAGTTCCAAGATGAGCCACGTCGTAAGTTGCTGGTATATGAGTACTGGGGCAACTACGATGTAGACGGTGATGGCATTGCAGAGCCTATTGTCTGCGTATGGGTAGACGATGTAATTCTTCGTCTGGAGGGCAACCCGTATCCAGATGGCAAGCCTCCGTTTCTGGTAGT
>JAAYIE010000137.1 GCA_012744275.1 Desulfobulbaceae bacterium | reverse complement strand
GACGAACGTATTACCGCGCTGGCACAAAGTGATGTTCGTAAATTCAAGGTGCTGCAATATCAGATTAAGCTGGCGGAAGAGGCCGCTGGTCGCGGGGATGGACAAGCTTCCGCAAGCATGGGGTTAAGCGAAAGCCGGGATATCGGCAAGACCGAAGATGTGCTCCGCAAGTTCAAGGCTGCCATCCTTGAACTTGACTGGGAGGTCAGTGATGACAGCCTAGCCAGATTTGCCGCGGTTCTACAGGCATTGAGCCAGGAAAAAATACAGAACAGGGCAGCTTACATCCTGCTGCAGGGACTGCAAGCTCTTGGCCAGTATATTGCCGATGAGCGGGCAAAGGCCCATCCAGAAGCTTTTAACCTGCTCCACGCCTTCCACGATGGCCTCGAACAGGTATTGGATGAAGGACCGAACGCCCCACATCAGCGCCAGCAAAATAGTATTCTGGTGGACCGGGTTAACCGCTTAAATCATTTGAAGAAACTGATCGCATCAAAAGATACTCTAATTCCAGAGCCTGTTCCTATTCCCAAAACAGCCCCTGCACCAGACGCGGAAGAAATTCTTATCGACGAGATCGACGCTGATCTGCACAGCAACTTCCCTGCTCAAGATATACTGCAGGCGGAACCTGCTGAGCCGGTTGCAGATAGTCTGGATTTTGCAAGTAGTTCGGAAGAGCTGGACGGATCGGCGACCGATGTGATCTCGTCCGCGCTGGAAGAGGATTTGTTCCTGATTGAAGATGATGCCCTATCTGCAATGGAGGTTCTGCCCCCAGCCAATGCAAGAGATACAGGGCAGGCGGTTCTTGTCGAAGGTTTTTCCAGCGGACTTGACATGGAAGAACAACAGCCTGCAGAAAAAGGCATTGAATCTGAGATTGACGAACTGTTTGCCGCAAGCTCGAAACGAACCATGCTGAGTGCAGAGGAAGAGTATCCTATTGAAGAATTGCCAGCTCATGCCTACTACGCGGTTGATGACGAGTTGGGCGACGGTTTCATTGAGGATAATGTCGGCACTCGTAGCGGCATTATCCCCGCATTGGCAGGCATTAGCGAAGGAGCAGGGTTCTATGAAGGTGATGAGGTGCTTGATCCTGTGACCAAAACAGACCTGGATGAACAGCTGAACTCCTTTTTTGGAGAATCTGGAGAAGGGGCAGAGCAGGCAGAACCTGCCGCCTGCCTGTTTGACGAGGTTTTTGAGCAAACAAATGCTGACGAAGTGATTTTGGGTGCTTTGGCTGCAACGGAAGACCATTCATCTGACTTACGCAGTGATGAAGACCAGACACCTCCTGTTTCTTCTGGACCGGCCTTGGCTGATGTTCCAGTTCCACCAAAGACAGCCGTCTGGAGTGAGGAGGGCTGTCTTGAAATTGAGCAACTGCTGAATTCATTTTTGGAGGACAAGCCCGATCCAAGCGCTGCTTTCAACGCACATGCTGAGGTTTCAACCGATAATGACCCTCTTTTGTTTTCTGAACCGACGCCAGGTAAACAGACGCCTGAGCCTGCAGATGCATTATTTACTGAACCTGTAGCCATGGGCGCCACTGGCAACCAGGAACTGCAACTTGAAAAGACCATCTCTACTCAACCTGCGTCAGCAGGTCAATTTGAAGACATTCTTGACAGCACAGAGGTGCAAGAATTCCTCCTGAGCGGGCAGAATATAGAGAATATTCCAGATGAAGGACTGGAATTTACCGACGAAGATACGGATTCTTCTGTTGAAGAGGTACTTTTCAGCAATGTTTCCCGGCAGGCCGACCAGGCCGCAGTTGAGGGCCCCATTGCTGAAGCTGCGTCCGAGACCGTTCAGGGAAGTAAAACATATACTGACCTTACACGCTTGGATGCTGACGAAACGTTTGCAGCCACCATTGTAGGATCAGCAAATTTGGTCACAGGCGACCTGGTGTTGGCTGACAGAGACAGCGCGACAGCAACGGCATCCATTTCTGCTGCAATTATAGATGTGTCAGATGCTACGGGAGGTAACGCGGAACCGAAGCTCCATAACCATGATGATTTTTCACTGGATGCTGCTATCGCTGCGCTGGGTGCAGCATTGCCCAATCTTCTGAATAATTTTTCAATGGAGCGACTAAGCACTGCCAGACAGGTACTGCAAAGCATACATACAAGCACCCAGCTTTCTCCGGTACAAGCGGCTGCTGCCAACATGCTGAAAACTGTCCTTGTGGGACTGCCCAGCAGGCATGCGAGCCGAAGCGACAGCAGTGCGGCAGCGGTTGACAGCCTCTACCAGGCCCTGATGCAGCCGCAGGAACACCTCCCCCTGAAGGCAGTGACCACTTATGCTAACTGGGTGCAAACTCTGTTTTCAGAGGATTTGCTCGACGATACAGATGAGGCCGCTGTCAAGGAATATTGTACAGCCCGTGATATTTACCAGGAACTTTCCGAATTCCGAGCCCAGGTAGAGAAAGAGTTTGTCCAACTCCGTCAGGAGATCAAGAACAAGTAGGTTCAAGCCCATATTGGAGCGCTGTGCAGTGGCCCTGGCCACGCCATGCGTCTTTGATCCAGACATCATCAAGGTGCAGAAAAAATTTAATACAATTCAGATTTCTTTAAGGGGAGACAATAACCGCAACTGGTGAGGAATACGCGGGGTTATTCAGAATAAATTGGTATTGCATGAGGATTATATTATATTAATAATTTCTCTTCTATGCAGCTTGCTGTCGACATACCTGCTTATGTACTCTGTGAGAGCTTTTCCATATGATGGCTACACCGACCCTGCACGCCTTGCCACTGAAGTTTGATCACCTGAACACGCTGGCCGAGGCACTGGACTACGCCGCTCAAGGACAGACTGGATATAACTTCTACTGCGGTCGGGGGAAACTGGCAGAGGTGCTCCCTTACGCTGTCTTGCGTGACGAAGCTCGCAGCCTGGCAAAAAAATTGCTTGGCCTGAACATGCCCAGGGGTGCACGTGTGGCCCTGATCGCTGCCACGGGACCAAACTTTGTCCGCCTTTTTTACGCCTGCCAGTATGCCGGTTATGTGCCGGTACCCCTGCCGGCCAAGGTGAATGTCGGAGGTCTGCATGAATATACGCAGCAGCTCAAGCGCCTGCTTTTGATCTGCCAGGCGGAAGCCGCCATGGCCGACGACGAATATCTGCCGTATCTGCTTGAAGCTGCCCAGGGCTTGCCACTTCGTTTTGTTGGCAATATACGTTCCTTTGTTTGTCTGCCCGATTCTGCATCCCCACTGCAGCCCCAGTCTGCGGATGAGCTGGCCTACCTGCAGTACACCTCCGGAAGTACCCGTTTCCCTCGCGGTGTGATGATCACGCAGCGTGCAGTGCTGGCAAATGCCAAGGCAATCATTGCCCATGGCATTCAACTCCGTAAAGGCGATCGGGCTGTGTCGTGGCTGCCTTTTTACCACGATATGGGCCTGGTTGGTCTTTTGCTGACCCCCTTGGTTTGCCAGGTTTCCGTGGACTACCTCAGCACCCGTGATTTTGCCATGCGGCCGCGCCTGTGGCTAAAACTCATGTCGGACAACCAGGCTACCATTTCCTTTGGCCCGCCTTTTGGTTTTGACCTGGCTGCCCGCCGCCTACGGGATGATGAAATCGAACACTACGATCTGCGTGCCTGGCGCGTTGCCGGGGTTGGTGCGGAGATGATTCGTCATGAAACCCTGGACTTCTTTGCCGAGCGCTTGCGGCCTGCAGGTTTTGATGCGCACGCCTTCCTGCCTTGCTACGGTATGGTGGAATGCTCGCTGGCGGTCTGTTTTGGCCGGCTCGGCGCAGGCCTTGAGGTGGATCAGGTCGATGCCGATCTGCTGGCCCGGGATCATGTGGCTGTTTCAACCCTTGCCAGAACTGAGAGCGTCCATCGCACCAACACCTTTGTTACCTGCGGTCACCAATTGCCGGGGTATGAGCTGGAAATCAGGAACGAACAAGGG
>JAAYIE010000136.1 GCA_012744275.1 Desulfobulbaceae bacterium | reverse complement strand
TACGTTTACGGTGATGGATAATGCTCGAGAAGAGCAGTTTGTTTCTGGCCTTTATATTGCGATAAGCGTGCCAGTTGTATTTTTTAATTGTAATATATTGAAATATATAAACAAATTATTTTTTCTGAAAGAAGCGGCATCTGTGGCTGTTTTGGGGCGAGAAAATTCAGGGTGTATCTGTGTTGTTCTTACCCGCTCTTTAACCGTACTGGATAAAAAGTATCCAGCCTGGGGCCTCATGCAACTGAGCATGTTCATTTTTGTGCAGCGCTATTGTCACCGTGGTGCTTCCCCAAAGCTTAATTTTACATATATATAAACAGGAGCGTATTTTGCATGGCAGATTCCATGAAATCCCTGTTCAAAAGAAAATTATACACCACCTATATACTGAGCTCCCCCTGGCTGCTGGCCGCAGCCGTTGCGCTGCTCGTCTTTATTATTGCCACCTTTGCCTCCCACAACTATCGCCTGGAAAAACGTTTAATGCGGGAGGCGCTGGAGCAAAGGGCGGTAACCCTGGTGCGGGTGCTCTACTCCAGCATCCGCGTGACCTTGATCAACGAAATCCGCCAGCACCAGCAGTTGAGCAGCACTTGGCCAGAGCAGTTGCAGCAGGTTGTGAGCCATATCAGTGATGAAAACGACATCCTTTTCATCAGCCTGGCAGATGCAAACGGTACAGTAGTTGCCCATTCAGATCAGAAAAAAATCGGTTCGCAGCTGCAGTCGGAAGACCCGGGCTGCAATACAAACGATCCCCCCATCCGCTACCAAATAGTTACCTCAGAAGGATATGGCCATGCCTTTATTGCCTCCACCGCTTTTACTGTGTTGTCGCAGGAACGGGGCGGTAGACGTATGCAGCGCATGGGGGCCAATGGCCAGATGATGATGCACAGGCAGCAGGGCTTTGAGCACCGTGGCCCGATGATGGGGTTTACTATCCCGCCTGAAATTGCCAATCAGCAGTTTCAGGTTGCAGTTGGCCTGGACGTGCGTGGCTATGAGCAGGCCCTTGTTCGCCTGAAATGGCAGATTTTACTGCTTTCCGTGGCCATGCTGCTGGTGGGTGTGGGGGGCTGGCTTTCACTGGCTGCAGTGCAGGGGTACCGCGTATCACGGGAAACCGTGGAAAAGGTGCAGGCCTATACGGCCCTCCTGGTGGCGCAACTTCCCCTGGGGGTTATCGCGACCACGCCTGAAGGCAGAATAGAAACCTGGAACGGGGCTATTACCGCGCTAACGGGCTGTTCGGCCAGGGAGGCAGTAGGTAAATTGCCGGGCGTGGTTTTGCCCGCGGTTCTGGCTGCTTTTTTTGAAGAACCTGAAACAGAAGGAGAAAACCGGTCAAAATTTGCAAAACCTGTTGAGGCAGCCCAACGCCTCGTGCTGACTTTGGCCGGCGAGCGCCGGGTGTTGCTCTGCCAGCCGCTGAAAATAACGGATGCGGTGCAAAGCTACCGGGGCAGGGTGCTGCTGCTTTCCGATATCACAGAATTGACCGATCTGGAATCGCGTATGCGGGAAAATGAACGCCTGGCCGCCATTGGTCGCATGGCCGGGGGCGTTGCCCACGAGGTGCGCAATCCCTTGAGTTCAATCAAAGGGTTGGCTTTTTTCCTGAAAAGCAAATTCCCCGGCGGCAGCCGCGAACAGGAAAGCGCAGACCTGCTCGTACAGGAAACAGAGCGCCTGAACCGCACCATTACGGAAATGCTCGATCTGACCCGGCCCTCGCAGCTGCAGCTTGAGCCGGTGGATATGGCTGCTCTGCTCAGGCAGAGTTTGAGTCTTATGCAGGCCGAACTGGATGCGCACGGCATTGTAGTACAACTGGACTGTGATCAGCCTTTACCACTCATACAGGGCGACAGCGACCGTCTGCGCCAGGTATTGATGAACGTGCTCCTCAATGCGCAACAGGCCATGGATGAAGGTGGTGAGCTTGCAGTAAGAACCAGCACCACGGCA
The DNA here is from genome assembly GCA_012744275.1 of Desulfobulbaceae bacterium. Classification (GTDB taxonomy): domain Bacteria; phylum Desulfobacterota; class Desulfobulbia; order Desulfobulbales; family Desulfobulbaceae; genus Desulfobulbus. The sequence continues at coordinate 597 of JAAYIE010000136.1, read as the reverse complement.
GACCAGCGCTGGCTGAACATCCAGGTGGCCGACACTGGCCGCGGCATTGCACCAGAACTGTTGCCCCAGGTGTTTTACCCTTATTTTACCACCAGGGAGAGCGGTACCGGTATAGGGCTGGCCATTTCCCAGAAAATTATCATGGAACACAAGGGCAGTATTGATATCCAAAGCGAACCGGGGCAGGGCACGGTTGTTCGTCTCAGATTGCCATTGAATGAGACTGCTGAACCTGACATTCGAGCATCTTAGCTGCGCCTGTCGGTTGTATTGGTTAGCGCCCGTTTTTTACCATCCGATCAGTAGCCGGCTCTGCCTGGGAAAGATACGCCTGATCAGGCGAGATACCTGATATGACAGTGCCAGAACCAGAGCGGTACTCAGCACCAGTGCCAAAAGAGGATGCAGATTCATTGCCGTGTACACCGGTGGCAGAATTGGCATGAGCGCCAGAATAATCGAGCAGTGAATAAAGAAAATGGCAAAGCTTGCCTGTGCCAGAGAGCTGAGCACCGGGATACATTTGCTTTCGAAGCGGTGCAGGAAGATCATGAACAGGAGGCTGAGCAATATTTTTTGCACAATATTGATATCAAG
>JAAYIE010000135.1 GCA_012744275.1 Desulfobulbaceae bacterium | reverse complement strand
TCCTCGGCTACCCCGCTTTCTGCCCTGGCCCTGGCAAAGCTGGCTGACATGGCCGGATTCCCACCCGGTGTGTTCAACGTGGTTACAAGTACAGAGAGCCGCGGTATAGGCGAGGTGTTTACCCAACACCCCAAGGTGGCTAAATTTTCCTTCACTGGTTCAACCGAGGTGGGCAAGGAGCTGATGGCGCAATGCTCTTCCACGGTCAAGCGGGTATCCTTAGAACTGGGCGGTAATGCTCCCTTCTTAGTTTTTGACGATGCCGATCTGGATGCAGCGGTTCAAGGCGCTTTGGCCTCCAAGTATCGCAATGCCGGACAAACCTGTGTCTGCACCAATCGTTTTCTGGTGCAGCGCAGTGTGCACGATATCTTTGCGGAAAAATTTGCCCGGGCTGTGACCAGGCTACGGGTAGGTAATGGCCTGGAACCAGATGTGGATATTGGTCCGCTCATCAGCAGAGCAGCGGTCGAGGAGATGGATGCTCTGGTGCAGGAGGCGCTTGCTGCTGGTGCAGAGCTGGTTGTTGGCGGCGGGCCGCACCAATTGGGCGGGCAGTATTACCAACCCACCATAGTGAAAAATGTGCGCAACAACATGGCTCTTGCCAGTCGGGAGATCTTTGGGCCGGTAGCACCACTTATTGTGTTTGATACGGAGGAGGAGGGGATTGCCCTTGCAAACGACACCCGTTTCGGCCTGGCCGCCTATTTGTACAGTCGCGATGTCGGCCGGGTCTGGAGGGTAGCTGAAGACCTGGAATACGGTATGGTGGGTATCAATGAGGGTATTATATCCAATGCAGCCGCCCCTTTTGGTGGCGTGAAGGAATCTGGCCTGGGCAGGGAAGGCTCGCAGCACGGTATGGATGAATACCTGGAGCTGAAGTATCTCTGCCTGGGCGGCATTGATGCGGATAGCCCATGAAAGAACCCTGCAGACAGAACATTCTCTGGACTGGCCAGCGCCACTGCCACGATGTCGGGGGCTCTATCATTCCCTGCCATGGCAGCGGTCAGGACGCAGAATTCCGTCCGGGTTTTCCTTGGCCAACACCCCGTTTTAATGTGCTTGACAAGTACCTGGTGCAGGACCGGCTCACTGGCCTGGTCTGGCTTGGTAATGCGAATTACTTCGAGTTTCCCCTGCCATGGGATGAGGCGCAGACGCGCTTGGCAGATCTGCGCAAACAAAGGGCATTTGGCCGCACAGACTGGCGCATGCCAAACCGATATGAGTTGCGCAGTCTGGTGGATCACGGTGCGAGCAAACCCGCGTTGCCGCGGGAGCATCCCTTTCGCAATGTTTTTTTGAACTGGTACTGGACCAGCACAGAAGCGGCCATGGCCCAAGGTTATGTCTGGCGTCTGCAACCAGAGGGCGGCCGCATGTTTTTCGGCAACAAGGAGGAGGAAAGCTTCCTTTGGCCTGTGGTCGGCACAGCCACAATCAACCTTTCTCCTGAGCAGCTTCATGCACAAGCACGTTTTTCTTCTGCCCGTGACGGTATGGGCAGAGTTGATGCCTGTACCGGCCTTATCTGGTATGCGAGTGCAGCGTACAACGCGTTGCCCCTGAGCTGGTCTGGAGCTCTAACGCTGGTTGCCCAACTGCGCATAACAAGCGGCCTGCCCTGGCGCCTTCCCACAATCAACGAGCTGGAAAGCCTGGTTGATGTGCGCAATCACAGCCCGGCCCTCGAAACAGAGCACCCCTTTGGGCTGGTGCACGAAGGGTACTGGTCATCTACCACCAGCTTTTATGATCCGGCCTGGGCGTATGTCTTGTATATGCACAAGGGTGCGGTTGGTGTCGGCTTCAAAAAAAACCAGGATTTTTATATGTGGCCGGTGCGGACTGCTATTTCCAGGCAGGCGCTGTAATCATTCCGCCTCCAGCTCAAACAGGTTGAGTGATATATCCAGAATACGCGCAAGGCCGTGGCAATCAAGGGCATGTACACGGTAATGAGCGACAGGTGGGGTGGGCGGTCTTATTACCCTGAGAGGTATTTCCGAATCTGCAACCCGGCTGATCCTTCACCGTGGTGTTTAAATTGGCGGGTACGAAAAAACATGTCATTATAGCCAAGGCAAACATTCGTTCGGCCATGGACATGGATATCGGTTGCTCCTTTTTGCATCCGGATCAGGTGCAATAGGATATTCTTTCTTATTTCAAAACTGCTGAGCCGTCATGTCCAGCACATCAAACCACAGCTCTTTTCGGGCCTGGCGCTTGCCATGATAAACCCCAGTGATAAAGCTGATTATTGTGCCATAACCGTTCGGGGCATAGTTCAGGGAGTGGGTTTCCGCCCCTTCGTTTTCCGTCTGGCCCAAGAGCTGGGCTTGCGGGGCACGGTGGCCAATGATGCCGGAGGGGTGCACATTAGAATCGGCGGCACTTCCGACAAACTTAGCGAATTTATCAGCCGTTTACATGCATCCCCGCCCGCTGCAGCACGCATCACCGCTGTAGAGGTAGCACCGCTTGCCGAGCAGAAATTAACCCCGGGCTTTCATATTCTTCCCAGCGATCACAGCGCCTTGGCCACGGTTGCCATCTCCCCGGATTTGGCCACCTGCAGCGATTGCCGTGCAGAAATTTTTGATCCGACTGACCGACGTTTTCGTTATCCCTTTACCAATTGCACCAACTGTGGCCCCCGTTTCACCATAACAGCCAAGATTCCCTACGACCGGCCCAATACCTCCATGCAGGTTTTCCCCATGTGTGCAGCCTGCCGTGAGGAATATGACAATCCGCTTAACCGCCGTTTCCATGCCCAGCCCAATGCCTGCCCGATCTGCGGTCCGCAGCTCAGCTGGCATGATGCCCAGGGCAGGCAATTGCCAGGCGATGTCTTAGCCTGTGCGGCCCAGGCCTTGCGCGAAGGCGCGGTGGTCGCCATTAAGGGTTTGGGCGGCTTTCATCTGGCGGTGGACGCCGCCAGCAATACTGCCGTACTCAAGCTCCGGCAGCGGAAAAACAGACCCGCCAAACCACTGGCCATTATGGTGGCAAACATCGCTGCTGCGCACAATTACTGCTGGGTATCGCCCCTTGAGGCAGAGCTGCTGGCATCAGCCGCACACCCTATTGTGCTTATGGAGGCCAAAGGAGAAGGGTTGCTTGCACCCGCGGTCGCACCGGGTCTGGGTATAGTGGGTTTGATGCTGGCCTGCACGCCCCTGCACCATCTGCTCCTGGCTGAGGCAGCCACGCCCCCCGCCCTGGTGATGACCAGCGGCAATGCAGGCGGAAGCCCCATCTGCATAAAAAATGAAGATGCTTTACAGCGCTTGCACGGTCTGGCCGATTTTTTCCTCTTACACAACCGAGACATACTCACCCGGGTAGATGACTCGGTTGTTCGGGTAATGGCAGGCGTGCCCAGGCTCATCCGCCGCAGCCGCGGTTATGCGCCCGCACCCTTGCCGCTGGCCCAGCCCTGCTGCGATACGCTTGCCTGCGGTGCAACCATGAAAAACACTTTCTGCATCGTTCGCAACAACGAGGCCTGCCTCAGCCAGCATATCGGCGAATTGAGCAACACCGAAACCTACGATTACTACCTGGAGAGCATTGCCCACCTTAAGAGCGTGTTGGAATGTGCCCCCGACCGGCTGGTATGCGATCAGCATCCGGATTATCTAAGCAGTCGTTATGCCCGTTGTCAATCGCAGGCAGCTCTTGCTGTCCAGCATCACCACGCCCATGCCCTGGCGGTGATGGCTGAACACGGGCTGGATGAGCCGGTGCTGGCGCTGGTGCTGGATGGCGCAGGTTATGGGTCAGACGGCACAATCTTCGGCGGTGAACTGTATCGGACAACGCGTGGATTTTACCAGCGCCTGGCAAGCCTTGCTCCACTCCCTCTGCCTGGAGGTGACATGGCCGTGCTCGAACCCTGGCGGCTGGGTTTTGCCCTGGCATGGCAATGTGCAGAGAAAAACGACAATACCGCACCAACACTGCCGCCTGGCCTTGCAGGTATTGATCGGCACATCCGCAACCTTATCGCCGCCATGCTAAACAAAGGTTTGAACTGCCCTATGAGCTCAAGTGCAGGCCGTCTTTTCGACGCCGTCTCAGCGCTCCTCGGCCTCTGCCTTTTTAGCACGTACGAAGCTCAAGCTGCCATGTTTTTGGAGCAGCAGGCCTCGCTTGCAACTTCTTTGGAAATAGGTGTAGAATACCCGGTTCAAATTGGTGAAAAAAATGGTATTCATCACATTGAAACCAAGGGTATGGGCCGGGCCTTGCTCAAGGACATTGCCGCTGACAAGCCTGTCCCAGTCATTGCCTTGGCCTTTCACCATTGGCTGGCCGAATCTTGCCGGGTGGCTATTGGCAGGAATGCGCAAAAAACCGGCCTTGACAAGGTTGTTCTGGCTGGGGGCAGCATGCAAAACAGGATTCTTTTTGAACGACTGGTCTCAAGGCTTGGTGCAGACGGCTTACAGGTGTACGCCGGTGTGGAGGTTCCCATGAATGATGGCGGCATCGCCCTTGGCCAGGCCTACTTTGCAGGAGATGAACCATGTGTTTAGCGGTGCCCATGCAGGTGGTGGCCCTGCGCTGTGAAGACGATGGTCCTGAACCACAAGTGGCAGTGGTGGAAAGTGCAGGCATCCGCAAGGAGATCCGCCTTGAAATGGTGGATCGTATTCCCGAGCTTGGCGAATACGTGATTATCCATGCAGGATTCGCTATCCGCACGCTGGCCGTGGAAGAGGCAGAGCAAAATCTGGCCTTGATGCGACAAATGGCAGAGATGCTGGAACAGGAAGGCCGTTTACCCGGGGCAATGGAAGAATGAATCTGGACGAGCGCTTCCGCGAGCGGGAACTGTGCACGCCTCTGTTAGAAAAAATTCACCGCATCAGCAGGCTCAACACCAGGCCGATGCGGATTATGGAGGTGTGCGGTACCCACACGGTGTCGATCTTCCGCCATGGCATCCGCACCCTTTTGCCCAAAGAAATCACTCTGCTTTCCGGGCCCGGTTGCCCGGTGTGTGTAACCCCGGCGGGTCATATTGATTTGTGCTTGCAGGCGGCACGGCACCCGGAGGTAGTATTGGCCACTTTCGGTGATTTGATGCGGGTGCCGGGTAGTCATGGCTCCCTGGCAGATGCACGCGCCAGAGGGGAGGCGCGGGCAGAGGTGGTGTACTCGCCCATGGACGCGCTGGCAATGGCCCGGCAAAATGCCAGCGTGCAGGTGGTTTTTCCGGCTATCGGCTTTGAAACTACGGCGCCCACCATTGCAGCCACGGTGCTGGCTGCCCACCAGCAAAAAATAGGCAATTTTTCTATTATTCCCCTGGCTAAAACCATGCCCGGCGCCTTGCTTCAGTTGCTGAGTGATGACGAACTGGAACTTTCCGGTCTGCTCTGTCCTGGCCATGTCAGCGCTATCATAGGTGCTAAGGTATACCAACCGCTGGTTGATCACTTTGGGCTTGGCTGCGCGGTTGCCGGTTTTGAACCGGCTGATATTCTGGCCGGCTTGCTGGCCTTGCTGCAGCAACAGGTACACGGTAAGGCGCGGGTGGATAACTGTTACCCGCGTGCGGTTACAGATCAGGGCAATATTCGTGCACAGAACCTGTTGGCTCAGGTGTTTGCACCGGTGGAGAGCGAGTGGCGCGGGCTTGGCAGCATTGCCGCAAGCGGCCTGGCCCTGCGCAGCGAGTATCAGCAGTTTGATGCAGTCAAGCGTCTGCAACTCAGCGCGTCCCAGGTGCCGGATCCGCCCGCCTGCCGCTGCGGCTCGGTACTAAAGGGCTTGCTGCAACCACCGCAGTGCCCATTATATGGCCGCAGTTGCACTCCGCTTTCCCCGATTGGCCCCTGTATGGTCTCAACTGAAGGCACCTGTGCAGCCTATTATAGATACGGCGACGATACAGCTGCAAATTTCACAACCATTGGTAATCACTACAGCAAGAATTCATGTTGATACCTTTACGTTGATGCCTTTACCTGTTTTTACGTAATTTGTTCGCATGGAGAAGCAATGAACTTACCTGCACGCATCACGCTTGATCATGGCAGCGGCGGCCTGGTCAGCCAGGAGCTGATAAGCGGCCTTTTCCTTAAATACCTGCGCTGTCCGCAGTTGCGCCATCTTGAGGATTGCGCCCTGCTTGAAGGTATTTCCGGCCAGATCGCTTTTTCCACCGACAGTTATGTGGTTGACCCCCTGTTTTTCCCTGGTGGCGATATCGGCAAACTGGCGGTGCATGGCACCATCAATGACCTGGCTATGCGTGGCGCCCGACCCATTGCTTTAAGCCTGGCCCTGATCATGGAAGAGGGCTTTGAACTGACAAAGCTGGAACGCATTATTGCCTCGGTGGCCGAAAGCTCCGAAGCAGCCGGAGTGGCGGTGGTCACCGGTGATACCAAGGTGGTGCCCAGGGGCAAGGCCGATGGCATCTTCATTACCACTACAGGTATCGGCCGGGTGGCCAATCGGGTTTTTATTTCCGGAACCAAGGCACGCCCGGGCGATGTGGTGCTGCTTTCGGGCACGCTGGCCGATCACGGCATTACTATTATGACAGCCCAGGCCGGTTTGGAGGTAGGTGGTGACCTGCACAGCGATACCCAGCCCTTGCACCGCATGGTGGCAGCGCTTCTGGATGATGTGGAAGATGCTGTGCATGTGCTGCGTGATCCGACCAGGGGCGGCTTGGCCACAACCCTGTGCGAAATAGCCCGTTCTTCTGCGGTGGAAATCGAGGTGGATGAGGAACACTTACCCATTCGTCCGGCCGTGGCTACGGCATGCGCGCTGATTGGCCTTGACCCGCTCTACTTGGCCAATGAAGGCAAGTGCATAGTCATCTGCAGCCCGGAGGCGCAGTACAAGGTGCTTGCGGTGATGCGTGCCCTGCCGGAAGCGGCTGATGCGGTCTGTATCGGCCGGGTTATTGACGGACGAGCAGGTCGGGTAAACCTGCGCACCCGTATCGGCGGACAGCGTCTGCTGGAACCGCTTACCGGGCAGCCTTTGCCCCGCATCTGTTAAACCCAGTGGTTGAGTGCCATGCATGAGATGTCCCTTGCCCATGGTATGATGCAACAGGTGCTGGCCCTGCTGCGAGAGCACGGGGCAGAACGGGTAACCGACGTCACTGTGCTTTTAGGGCCTTTTTCAGGTGTGGTCGCAGAATCTTTTGCCTTTGGCTTTGAGGTGCTTAAAAAAAGCGAAACCTGTTTCCAGGATGCAACCTTGCACCTTGAATTGCCGGATCCGCACTACCGCTGTTTGGAATGCGGCGTGGAAACGAGTCTACCCCTCACCAGATCAGCCACGTTTCTTGATCCAGACTGCGAAACCTCAACATCGTCACGCTGTCCTGTCTGCGCATCCACCAGGCTTTCTCCCCTGGGGGGTGCCGAACTTATCCTGCAACAAGTACGAATGGAGTAGTCATGTGTGATTCCTGCGGTTGTCAGCAAGATCCAGTGCCCATTAATAAAGAAAAGGTAGTGGATGTGCATGAACAGCTTTTGGCCGCCAATAACGAACAGGCAAGCGCCAATCGTCGCCACATTGAAAAGATGGGCGCTGTTGCCCTCAACCTGATCTCAAGCCCCGGTTCCGGCAAAACCAGCCTGCTTGAACAAACCATTGAACGCCTGAAAGGGCGGCTCAGTATTGGTGTAATTGAAGGCGACCTGGAAACTGAGCGCGATGCCGAGCGTATCCGTAAAAAAGGAGTGCCTGCTGTACAGTTGACCACTGGCGGCGGCTGCCATCTGGACGCGCCCATGGTGCATGGCGGCCTGCATGTGCTGGAGCACATGGCAAAGGGCAAAAAGTTTGACCTGATTTTCATTGAAAACGTAGGCAATCTGGTATGTCCGGCCGCCTTTGACCTGGGTGAACATCGGCGGGTGGTGCTGCTGTCGGTGCCCGAGGGCTCCGACAAGCCGGAAAAATACCCGGCCACCTTCCGCAGTGCCGACCTGGTCCTTGTAACCAAAACTGATCTTTTGCCGTATTTTGACTTTAATCTTGAAGAGGCCACCTCTGCAGTCAAACTGCTGAAGCCGGATCTGCCGGTACTGCCACTGGCAGCAGAAAAAGGTGAAGGCATGGACGCCTGGATCGACTATCTCCTGGCCTTACTGCCGCGCTGAATTGCTTCTTGCCTGGGCAGGCACTGCGCTTGCCCGGCAGCATTGCTTTTTTCTCGCCTCCATTGCCTGGTCATATCAGGCTCCAGCCGTAACTGTGCGTGGATTTTTTCGCTATTCCATTGTCATACCAACACTGTTGCAAAGCGCTTTCTGTGTTGTTGGTCCAAATAAGTGCGCGCAGGGCACGCCTCCCTTTCCACACCTGCCCCTTTCTCCCATCTTTATTTGCAAACAGAGCATATATGCACGTTTAATGCTTTTGTTTCACACCATGCTGTAAATCCGCATTAATACGCCTTCTGTGCCGGTCCCAACCCATAGTCCTTAGAATGTCATAGTGGTACGCTTGTGTCGTATGTGCAGCACGGTTCAGTTATTTTTGCAATTATTAATTTAAGCGACAAAGCTAAATTTGTAAGACAATCCTCCGGTTGAAATTATTAACTTTCTATTTTTTCATATTTTTCCCTGATTAATTTCATTTTAAGAACTGGTCTGTCGAGTTTTTTCCATCATATTCTCATTGCTTTTTTTATTTTCCATAGGTAAATATTTCAGCAAACAGACGAGCTGCAATTCTGGGCTAACATGTTGAAATAGCAATCCATTTCAAAACAACATTAAGGAGGCAGTGATGTCAGAAACCGTGACTGGTCACGGATCTGAGAAAAAGGGATGGATCGGCGAAGACTGGCTTTCTCTCATTCTTGGATTGGTGATTTTTGCAATTAGTCTAGGGGCTTTCCAAGGTAACCATTTTCTGGGCTGGGGAGCAAAGATGGGGGTCTGGTCCGAAGCAGGTAAGGCCATATCCCCAATATCATCTGGATTGGCCTGTTTATCTCTTGGCTCTTTTTCCATGGCGTCAAACCGCCAACAGTCTAAGTACAACAAGTATCCAGAGGAGGTGTATAATCCATGGAAGAAAATAAGCCCAAATTAGTTGAAGAAATGAAGAAGATGGAGTACGAGCCCCTGCTGCCGGTTGAGCTGACGCTTATCCGCTGGAGCCTGGGGATTGGGGTCGGCTCCCTCATTTTCCTCTATTTCCTGGCCCGCTGGCTCTTTCCCGGCGGTCATTGATTAAACCCGCTTCAGGATGGTGCCGAGGTGCGCATCATCCTGAGGGCATCTTCGTACTCTCTGAGGCGCTGCGCCCAAATGGCCAGCGCCTCAATGTCTTCCCGCCACTGTTTGAGTTCTTTGCGGCTGGGTTTCTTTGTCTGCAGGCCTTGAGCTGCCTCTATCTGATCTGGATCGCTTACGCCAAAGCGCCCGGCACGCTCCTCCAGGCGTTTCCTCAGCTTTGCGGTAAAACGCCTGCAAACGATAATTTCCCGGGCAATCGAGATTTCGTATTCATCGGTATGCATGGTTTTCATGTGCCTTGGTCAAGTTTGTCAGGTTTATCAGGAATTATTCAGCTTTCTCTATCAGCACCAGGCCGGCCATAAGTCCCATTAACTGTCCACTTGCCGGATCAGGTGTCCCGTGCAGAGCGTAGGGCCATCCCGCCTCAGCTGCCAGGGCTTGAAAGTCAATGCCAACAGCGGAAAGGGAAGGGCGCACCCAATGTGCATGCGGACAGGGCAAATGATGGGTCAAGACGATGCAGGCAGTGTAATCCTGGCAAAACAGATCTTTACAGGAGCCGGCGGCATAACCGTGGCCATTAAGGAGGAAGGTGTTGCGCACCGCATCTTCCAGCGCTGCGCTCAACTGGTGCACCTGTCGGGCAATGTTGCGTCGTCCTGACCCCAGGAGTACTTCCATGGGTGCATTGACCTTGAAAACGAGCACCCAGTCGCAGCGGCCGAGCAATTGCCTGAAACCCGCGGGTTTCAGGGCGTGGGGCGGACAGCCCGGGGCAAGTCCGTAGCTGGGGCAGGGGTTGTCCGGTCCGCAGAGCCGGGCCAGCTCATCCCTGACAACCAGTTTATCTGCAGGAATAAGGCAGGCTCCGTCCGCGCCCTGCGAATGGGCACGGTCCAATAAAAACTGGTACTGCTCCTGGGCTGACCCATCAGTATCTGCAGGACAAGTGGTGCACTTTTTCATATCCTGGCCGGCATTGTCTACCGACGATACTGCTGTTCTAGCGCCAGCAGACTTTGTTTCATGGCCAGACCGCCGCCAAAGCCAGTGAGCGATCCGGATGCACCAATGAGCCGGTGGCAGGGAATAATAATGCCCAGAGGGTTGGCATGGGCTGCCCCACCTACGGCCCGGGCCTTGTTGCGGTTGCCCAGGCGTGCCGCTAATTCACCATAGCTGCGGGTTTCACCATAGGGAATGGCGCGCAGTTCCTCCCAGACCTGTTTTTGAAAAGGAGTACCAGTAATGGAAAGGGGCAAATCAAAAGTGAACAGACGGCCATCGAGATAGGCCAGAAGCTGGGAGGCAGCCTCAAGTAAAACTGGTGTTGGTGTTGGCGTAAGAATGACCCCCTCGGGGCCTGCATCGTCGGCCAGGGCATTTTCCTGTTCCTGCGGAAAGAGCAGGGAAGAAAGCCCTGCCTCATCAGCCATGAGGGTGAAGGTACCAAAACAGGTTTGTTGATGCAGGATGGCAGTTTTCATGGCTGATATACTCCAGAAAGAGAGGGGGTGCAGTGGGTACGCAGCAGCGCCAGCAGTTTGTTTTCCCAGTCATTTTGCAGATTCAGCACCTGGTTGGCCACTACTTGAATTCGGTGCATGGCGTCTGGAGGGATGTTTTCTTGCAGCTGGCGGCAGTAGTAGTTCAGGCAGAAGATCGGTTTGGCTATAAAAAGGCAGCCGTCTGCGCCAAGGAAGCAGCAGGCGTCATCAGTGTGGACCTGCAACTGTACTTTGACATCAAGAAGCAGGTTGAGGGTAATCAGCACAGCATCACTGTTTGCCGCCATGTAGGCGCTGCAACAGCCGCCGCCGGGCCGGGCTGCGCAGAGGCGACAGCTCTCGCCCAGGCCCAGAGCCTGCATGAGCCTGGCCAAGTTGTCGGCAGCCTGACGCAACTGAGGCAAAGTATCCATAAGCGGGTTGGAAGTGGGCTGCCCGCCCCCACATGCAGAAGGAGCAGCATGTTCCCGCAGCCAGGCGGCAAGGGCATGCGCCCTTGCCAGCAACTGGCCGGGGTTGCCTGTGTAGAGTTGAGCCAGCAGTTCCGTACGTTGCGAGTGCTGCTTCATTGCTGTTGCGCCTCTTGCATGAAAGCGCGCCAGATTGGGGCTGCAGTCGAGCCGCCGCCTTCACCCGGCCCCAGCGCTACGCTGTGATCGTGCCCCACCCAGACCCCGGCAGTGATGTCGGGAATAGAACCGATAAACCAGGCATCGGCATTGTTATCTGTGGTGCCGGTTTTACCGCTTGCCCCCTTGATTCCGGAGGCCTGCCTGCCGGTTCCGCGTTGCACCACTTCCACCAGGGAACTGTGCAGCCATTTGGCATGTGCTGGGTTTAGTGCCTGTACCAATGGGGCCTGCGGCCAGGGATGTACGCGACCGCTGGCATCGCGTACGCTGGTAATGGCCACTGGTGCATGCAGGAGGCCATCGTTGGCAAAAGCGGTATAGGCGCAGGTCAGTTCCAGAAGGGACACCGGCGAAGACCCCAAAGCCAGACTGTACTCTTCCTGCAGGGGTGCGCTGATACCCAGCCGGTCAGCTGTTGCCAGAAGGGGAGCAAAACCGGTTTGCTTAAGCAGGCGCACTGCCGCCACATTGCTGGAAACAACCAGAGAATTACGCAGATTGATGTTGCCACGGTAGGTGTCGCCAAAGTTTTTCGGCTTCCAGACCCTGCCATTCTCCAGTTCCAGCGAAAGGGGACGATCGGCAATGGTGCTGTTTGCGGCAATGCCCTGATCCAGGGCTGCAGCATACAGGATGGGTTTAAAGGCGGATCCAGGTTGGCGCATGGCCTGCACCGCACGGTTAAACTGGTTCTGGTTAAAGTCGGTACCGCCGATCATAGCCACAATCCTGCCGCTGTCTGTATCCAGGGCCACCAACGCTGCCTGCGGCGGCATCCTGCTGGGCTGACGCTGGGCCACCTTGTCCACCCCTTGCAAGAGGGCGCGCATGGCCACCTCCTGCAAACGGCCATCAACAGAGGTGGAAACCCGAAGCCCACCGGTGAGTATCTCCGCGCTGGTGTAGCGTTTGCTGAGCTGATTGCGGATGTAAAGGGCAAAGTAACCGTTGAGCGAGCGTTTCCAGCGGTTGATCAGACTGAGTTCGCGGGTAAAGGCCTGGTGCGCCTCGTCAGCGCTTATAATACCTTCTTCCACCATACGGTTGAGCACGTAGCGCTGCCTGCCTTTAGCAGCCTGAAAATTTTTCAGGGGTGAGTAGTTGCTGGGTGATTGGGGCAGCCCGGCCAAAAGGGCAATTTCCGCCAGGTCGAGTGCTGCCGCAGGCTTGCCAAAATAGGTGAGTGCAGCTGCCTCCACTCCGTAGGCGCCTTCTCCCAGGTAGATTTCGTTGAGATAGATGGTAAGGATATCTTCTTTACTCAGCGCCTTTTCCAGGCGGTAGGAGAGAAAGGCTTCAGTGAGTTTGCGGCTGTAGGTTTTTTCCCTGCCCAGCATCAGGGCCCGGGTTACTTGCTGGGTAATGGTAGAACCACCCTGACTGCGGCTGCGCGACAAGATATTATTGATGGCAGCCCTTAAAATCGACCAGCCGTCCACCCCGGCATGCTCCCAGAAACGGCCATCCTCTGCAGCTACAAAGGCCTTGGGAAGCAGTTCTGGCATGGCCTGATAGGGGAGCACCAGGCGGAATTCATGGGCAATAACATCCAGCGCTTCGCCTCTACGGTCAAGAATAACCGTTGCCTGGGGTGGCTGGTAGTCTGCCACTGAGCTGATTACCGGCAACTGCAAGGAGATAAACCAGGCCAGGACCGCACCGATGCACAGCAGACAGGCAGTGCTGGCGGTCAATAGCAGGCGGGCCAGACTACGCTCGTCCAGCACCCGGCTTTGACGCTGGCCCGGTAACTGGCGATACTCCTGATTAGGTTGGTAGCGATAGGGATCGGTGGACAAGGGAACGGAGAAACAGTAAGGTAGAGCGCCCTGGCTCTGGCCGAAAAATAAATCTTCAGGTGTGACTGCGGCAGATGGCGCACAGCTACGGCATAACGGGTTTTCCCCGCGCCGATATCGTATTTTCTTGTAGCATGCTTTGCTGATCTTGGCATCTGTAAACCGGCCCGGAGCAGTAATTCCAGTTTCAAAGTAAAGAGAAAAGCAGCAAGTTGAGGCCGATGTGACCCTGGTCTCTATGGAAATACTCTGCCAACAGCACTCCGCGAGGTACCCCTTTTAAGTATTTGCAAGGGTTTGTACAACGAGGATTTCAAGATGGACTTGGAATAAAGAAGGATGGTTTCGTGTCGCATATACGTATACTTTCAGAACAGGTCGCTAATCAGATAGCCGCGGGCGAAGTGGTGGACAGGCCTGCGGCTGTGGTCAAGGAACTGGTGGAAAACAGCCTGGATGCGGGCGCTACCTGGGTGGATGTGCAGGTGGAGGGCGGTGGAGTCAGTCTGGTGCGGGTGAGTGATGACGGCCAGGGCATGGACCAGGACGATGTGCTCCTTTGTCTGGAGCGGCACGCCACCTCTAAGCTGCGAGAAACGGCAGAATTGCAGAATATTCGCAGCCTGGGCTTTCGCGGTGAGGCTATCCCAAGTATTGCCTCGGTTTCCTGGATGACCATCCTTTCCCGCAGACGCGACCAGCCCCTTGGTACACGCGCCGAACTGCGCTATGGCATAGTACGTGAAGTGCGCGATGAAGGTTTAAGCGCAGGCACGGTCATGGAGGTACGCCAGCTCTTTGCCAATATGCCGGCTCGCAAGAAATTTCTCAAATCACAGCGCACCGAACTCTTCCACATGGAAGAGGCCATAAAAAATCTGGCTCTGGTGCATCCACATGTCGCCTTTTCTTTTAGTGTGGATGGCCGCACAGTGTTGCAGTGCCCGGCAAAAGAAAGCCTGCCTGCACGCGTGCGCCGCATCTTTCGTTATCAGGATGCGCTTATTGATCTGCACTCCCCTGATGTGACGAGTAGCAGCGTAGAAGAGGGTGCCATGCGGGTTGAAGGCTATTTGCTGCTGCCGGAGAAAACCCCCGCCACTACGGCAAAATTGCGCCTTTTCGTCAACAACCGGGCCGTGCAGGATGCCATGCTCCGGCATGCGGTGCGAGAAGCCCTGCAGGGTCACCTGATGCGCGGGTATCTCC
>JAAYIE010000134.1 GCA_012744275.1 Desulfobulbaceae bacterium | reverse complement strand
GAGAATCTGCCTGCCATAAATCGGTGCATGGCCAGCGGTAAAAATCAGCATGTCTCCCGGTTCGATATGGTTTTTCTTTTGCCACCAGCCAGATTGGCTTTTATGGATGCCCGGCAGGCGTAGGCATTCATCAGGCGTCAGAAGCGGTCTGGCTGTTTCCTGAATACTGATGGACGTACCGCGACCGCCCTTGCCGTTTGAGATGCTTTTCTTCCTCTGCACCACGGTAGTTGTACCGGTCAGCTTGGAAAGATACTCAGCCGTTTCCGGCAGGTTGGGGGCAAAGGCAATGCGTACATGGCAATTAGCCATCAGTGCGTTGTCCTGGCCGTAGGTCGCATTGAGCTGCTTGGTATCCTGCACAATGAAATAGCCTTTGACCCCGTACCCGGCCATGAAGGCAATCGCCCGTTCCACTATGGCCAACTTGCCAAGGCTGGTGAACTCATCGAACATTAGCAAGAGCCGGTGTTTGTAGGAAATCTTGGTGCCGCCTGCCCCAAACTCCATTTTTTCAGTCAAACGGCCCAGTAGTTGATTGGTGAAAATACGCAAAAGCGGACGCATCCGGTCTATATCCGCAGGCGAGATAACCAGGTACAGATTGATGGCCGCATCCTGATTCATCAGATCAGCTATGCGGAAATCACTGGCGCTGATATTGCGAGCTACGACCGGATCACGATACAGGCCCAGGTTGGCAGTGGCGGTGGAGACAACACCTGCCATTTCCTTATCAGCTTTCGCCAGCATACCGCTGGCTGCCGAGGCACAGAATATGTGCATGGCATCAGCCAGCTCTTTACTGATATGCGGGAATATTTTGGTGAGCAGGGAAACGTGATCCGTGGCGATCATTTCCTTGAACAGCTCTGTTGGCCCTTCGCCTTCGGCCCGATCAGGGTTTTCCAGCATCAGGGAAACGTCGTACATGGACGCCCGGCGGCTTTCAAACGCTTGAATGGTAATCAGGCAATGCAGCACCACCCCGCCAAAAAAACCGAATGCCGCTTTGTTCCAGTAATCCCCCAGCCCTTTGCCGTCCGGATCAAGCACCATGGATACGATCTGCTGCACATCAGCTATGCCGCGCTCTGTGTCCAGACGTATTTCTTCCAAAGGATTAAAGCGGGCTGAAGTGTGAGACGGATCAGCCGGATCAAAACGCAAAACCCTGTTGCCCTGGCTGGCCAGCCAGCCCGAGGTTAGGGCGTGGTTCTCGCCCTTGATGTCCAGAACTACCGAGCTGTCCGGCCAGGACAACAGGGTAGGCAGGATCAGGCCAACGCCTTTGCCGCTCCTGGTTGGTGCAAAGCACAGGATATGTTCAGGCCCGTTGTGACGCAGGTAAAGCTGCCGTTTGCGGCCATTGTCCCACCAACCGCCGACATAGACGCCCTGGCCGTCAAAGTAGCCCATTTCCCGGATTTCCTTCTTCCCGGCCCAATACGCCGAGCCGTGCAGATCCTTGACCACCTTTTGCCCACGGCCACCAGCCACGATCAGCAAAAATACCAGCATGGGAGGCCCGGCAAAGATCATCAGCCCGCGCTGGATCAACTGTTCAACCGCCGGGGGAGCCCAGACGGTTGCGGGCCAGCCCCACAAAGTAAGCGGGCTGTAGCCGATAATACCGGCAAATTGCACCGGGGTACCCAGGGCAGGCGCATAGCCGTACAGTGCGCCGACACGGCCAGAAAACCAGAACAACACACCAAGAGCCCAAACGAGCCCGGCCAGTAACGCCAACCATGGCCATACTGTGGCCCTGGCGTCTTTTTTATGGCCGTATTGCGGCTGCATACTCACTCGTAGTCATGGGGTGTGTACGGCTCGGAAAATGCGACATCCTTGGTGGTTATCACATTGAACTGATAACCTGGCCGGATCTCCAAAGTTGGCTTGATGTTCAGATTTCTCTGCAAAAGCTGCATGGCTGCGCTGCCCATCTGCTGGGCCAAGGCGGTAATCATCTCGTCCTGAAAGCTTGGGTTGTCTGAGTTGTTGCCGTTATCATCCACCTTATCGAGCGTGTACGCTGTGGTACCAAGAATGGCGCTCATAAAAAACGCGCTGCCGAAGATCCTCATATAATGGTTGTTCACCTTGTCGTGAAAACCAGCATAGCCGCTCATGTCAGCGCCTGGCATGGCCCCAAGCGTCACTGAACTGCCATCCGGGAAAATAACGCGATTCCACGCGATCAGAACTCGTTCCTGGCCATAGACCACGCGGGAGTCATAGACGCCGTACAGCTTTGAACCCTGCGGGATAAGCAGGTATTTGCCATTTGCGGTGTTCCATACGTTCTGGCTCACCTGGGCGATCATCACGCCCGGCAGGTCTGAATTGATCCCGCTCACCATCACCGCTGGAATCACGGTACCGGTCTTGATTTCAAGTAAACGCCCGTCTTCCCTGGTGTAGCGCAACAGCCAGCCGCGTTCACCCGTGGCCGTGTCGGCGCGGGTGAAAAACCCTTCCTTATCTATATCCGCCGCAGGATCATAGTTCTGCGATGGCTGGCCTGGGAGCATCGCCGCATCCTGCCTGCTGCCCGTGCCAGCTGTCGTACTCGCCGCACTGCCATCACTGGCAGTTCCAGCGCCTTGTTTCGTGACCATGGGGGACGACAGCGCCGCTATATATTGTTGCTCCTTGCGTTTACGCAGCGCTTCAGCATCCTGATCCGGTTCCGTCTCACGCATAACCACCACCAGCGGCTCTTTGCGCTCTTCTTGGGCGGCTGTGCCTTCAACCAGCGCACCGGAGGATGGTGGTGGCGGAAGGATGATGCCTTGTCCCTGGCCCTGCACCAGGGCGCGTTCATCAATTTGTGGCTTTTTGTCTTCAGCAGCCCGGCGGGCATTACGCTTGTCTGCCTGCTCAATCGCGTAAAAAAGGCTGAAAACCAACGCCAGAATAACGCCAAGCGCTATATACATGGGCCGTTTACTCAAGCCCTGGCGGCTTGGCTGAGGGGGCCTCAATTCGTTCGGTGAACTTTCCATATCCGCTGCCTCCCTCTATTCAATCCGGCCTTCGGCATAACCGCCCTGGGGCACGCCTTGACCGTCATACACCCGGCTGATTGTCCGTGCCCCGCTCTCATCAAGCACCTTCAATTGCAGATACCAGCTTGGCGGATCTGCGTCGCCCAGGGCATCCACCGTCCAGCTCACCTGTGGGGTTGCTGATCCGATAGAGGGGGCAATACGAAAACCCTTGGAACGCAGGTTGTTTTCAAATGAATTCCCGAAAGCGACTGATCCACTCTGCCGATTACCCTCCGCAGGGTGGGTCAGATATAAAGAAGTATGGCCAGGCGGGTATAACTCAGCCATGCGCTCTGCGGCATCTTTGGAAATACCATGGGCAGCAATCTCGGGCACTGCACCGGTAAAGGAACTCCCGATCCGTACCCCACTACAGCCAGACAAAAACAGGGCCAGCAACAGAGTAAACCCAATGGCCTTATTCATCGCCCACCTCCAAAATCATCTTTGACAAATGATGGCCCGGAGTAATACCCTTGGCGGGTACCTTTCTTATATATCTCCACAAGTTCCTGGCTGCTGCCAACCCCTACAACCAGCGCCAAATGAGGAAAAAGACCATCAACTTCCATGGTCAAACCTTTGACGCGATAATTGACCAGTACCTCTTTTCGGCCCTTCTTCACCATCAAGGCCGGTATTTCGCCCGTCTGCGCCGATGATGGCAGCTGGATATACATTTTGCGTCCATCATCGAAAACCTGCTCAGGCTTCCATGGGGCCGAACCTTCAACATCATAACCAAAGTTCAACTGCGACAGATCCACCCCTTTATCTGTGGTC
The DNA here is from genome assembly GCA_012744275.1 of Desulfobulbaceae bacterium. Taxonomy (GTDB): domain Bacteria; phylum Desulfobacterota; class Desulfobulbia; order Desulfobulbales; family Desulfobulbaceae; genus Desulfobulbus. The sequence continues at coordinate 4,284 of JAAYIE010000134.1, read as the reverse complement.
TGCCAGGTCTTTGTTTTCTGCTCCTGGGCTTTGGCTGTGATAAGCTGCGCCTGCAGGTCAGCTGCATACGCAAATCCAACATACGGCGTAAAATCGGTCTTCCTCGATATTAACCGCAGGTGATACACGCGCCGATTCGTGGTGACCACGGCGCTGCTTTCCAGGCCAACATCGATCGGCTTAATAAATAAGTGCGTGCTCCGGCCAGCGCTGCCGCTTTCCACCTGCCACCTGGCCGAATCACCCACCACTATTTCATTCACCGACTCGCCCGGCTCCAGCTCCACATCCACCACCTGCAACGGTGCGGCAATTATGGTCGGGATGCCACCGGCTGCGCCATGCACGTACACCAGCTTGCCTGCCTGCATATAGACCTGGTCACCCATATCCGACCAGGTTCTTATCATCTTCAGTATGCGCTTTTCTTTTTCAGTTAGCGGGGTGACTTCAGGTGACAAATACCCAGCACCATAGGCGGTTGTTGTGATCGTCGTTAACAATGCCAGGGCCAAAAAAAACAATTTCTTCTGTAATTTTTTCATCGGATAACCTTTGCCGTGCTCAGATTGGTAATGTAGACCCCACCAGGGTTGGAGATCATGATTTCTTCAGACGCAGGTGGAACTATCTCCACCGTGGCAATTGCTTCGTAGTTTTCTCGGCCCAATTCAATTCCCTGAAGGTTGCGGACGATCTCGTTCCACTCAACCCGGTAACTGCCTTTGGTGACCGGCAGCGGAAGCCCTTTAATTTCGACGTGGACGAGCCTGCCAGACTTGGCCACCTCATACGGGCTGTTCTTTTCGTACCACTGTTTCAGCACACCCCTGGTTGCTCCAGCGGTGTGCATGGTCAGGTTATTAATCATGCGTTTCTGCAATTCCGTGTCCACGGTGACGGTGCGCCAATCCACTATTGCCTGCGCTACCGCTGACTGGACAACTTTTTCAGGGGTGCCGCCGCCATGGCCCTGAATCTTTTCGGCCACGGTCTTGCCCAGCTCATCCACTACCACAAAGTAGCGCACTATTTTGGTCTGCGTCATTTGCACGATGTTGCCCGAAAGTGACAGCACGGCAATGATCAGGGCCAGGAATGCCACCATGCGCCATTGAGCTGCCCGGCTGATATAACTGCCGTAGCGCTCCATCCATTCTTGGCGGGCGTTCAGGTAGGGATTCGTACCGTTGTTAGCGCTTTCAGGCGCTTTCGTTTCTTTCTTTTTGATTCGGATCATGGCGTTTTCATGATTTTGTTTTTCTTTTTGGTGTAAAGCCGGTAAAAAGATTCAGTATTGTGCTGGTCTTTGACATCTTTTTATCAACGGCCCCCATCTGTTCTGGAATTTGCTTTCTGCTGTTTCAGACCAGCCTTGGCAGTGGGGTTGTTTGCGCCTGGCTGGCCCGCCGCGCTATCCCGATCTGCGCCAGGAGTATTTCCCGGAGCAGCGCCATGTCGCCCGCTTGACCTGGCGTCTGCTGCCGCCTGGGCCTGGCCTGCAGTTGAACCAAAGGGCGCGGAGGCCTGGGCCGATGCGTTGGGTTGTTGGGATTGCTGGGCTGATGTATTCCCGGCTGATGCGTTGGAGCCATACGGATTGCCGCTGAAGCGGTTGCGGCTGTACTCGTTGCCCGTATAGCCTGGCTCATTGGCGGCCCGTGTAGCGGTGTGCATGTCTTTAATACTGGCATCCATGCGCCGCATCTCGCCAACAGAGCTTGGCCCCACACCTGCCCGCTTTTCATCCTGCCGGGCTTCCTGATAGCTCTTTAGGAGTTGACTTGCTGTGCCGCTCACGCCACCATGACCCTGCAGACTGGCTATTTTATGAGCACGACTGATGGTTGCACCCGCGCTGCCAACACCTCCAACGCCTTTACTGGCCACCGTATAGGTGGCAGCCATTGCGCCCAGAGCTGCACCTGTGGCTGCCCTGAGGCCAACACCACCGCCAACATGCGAACCATTGATGATCCCAGCTACGGTTTCGGGTAATGTTTGTACAATTACCAGCAGAACCAATGAGGCCGCCAAAAGAACAAAGAGAATTTCGTACGATATTTTGTCGTAATTCCCTAAATCTTTAATAAAACTGATGCCTATTCCTAAGATAAGGTTCATAACCAGAACCTTAAAAGCTAGGCTGACGACATATCTCATGACATTTACAGCGTATTCTTTCATGAAGGATGCACCGCCAAATCCTAGCATAAGGACAGCAACATTCATGGCTATATAAGCTTCACATAAAACGACTAATATTCGAGCCGTCATTAATGCTAATATGCATAAAATAACGCCTCCAATAAGTAAATATCCTATTCCATCAACAACAGCAGAAAACCCCCAGGACAAACCATTGACTTTATCTATGATTGTATTTAATATCATAAAACCAAGATCAATGGGAGAAAGCTCAAGTTCGGCTCCACCAACACTTGAAGAAATAGTATCTGTTTTTTCCATTATGTACTTTGTCCAATCTTTGTAATAAATTATGGAAACATAACAGAAGGCGGCAAAAACCATCATGACAAGAAATTCTTTGATCACATCCGCTATTTCTGCTCGACCTAAAGCGGCCTGGACGCCAAACATAACTACACCAACCAACAAAAATAGTTTGAACAGGCTAAGGGCATAATCTTTGAGCTTAGTCCCATATTCAGTTGCTTTTTGTTCAAATTTAGTTCCGATTTGTTCAGAAATATTACTTGCAATTTCTGCGGCATAACTTGTCGATAGCATTGGAATGTTTACAGCAAAAAATATCAACAAAAAGACAACCGAGGTGATTTTTATGAGGCGCATTGTAATTACATCCTTTATTGTTTTTTTATCCTTATCACTATCTGCGTGCGACCAATCAACATCAAAAAAAACCACCAAAAATATTCAACAATCAAATACTGCATCTACAGTTCAAAATTCAAAAACTACTGACAACTTGGTTCCTCTTGTGACAGAAGAAGAAAAAAGAAAGGCGGAGGAACAACATAAAGAAGCAACCAGCACCGAACTGTTACGGAACGCACCGAAAAACAACAAAAAATTCAAGCTGTATTGATTAATATAAACGAAATTTCTTATCGTTTTTCGGACCATTATCAAACAAATCAGCTTTCGTCGCTTCCTGATGCTGCGCATTAGCAGCCTCTTCCTGCTTTTCCTGCTTCATCTGCTGGGTGATTTCAGATTGCGCCTGGGTAGCCGCCAGTTCCCTGAACTGGCGGATCTCCTGGAGCTGCAGCGTTGCCAGTTGGTTTCCTGCCTGGATGGCCTGCATCTGGCCTTCAGGATCGTTGAGCAGGTTTTCAAGATAGTCCCGCAGCTCACCGCTCTCCTCCAGGTCTTTCAGTTGTCTGCCCGACAACTGAAATGTGGCCTGGGTAGCCTGGTCAATGGCCTTTGACCATTCATCATAGTGTTTCTGGTACTTCTCATTCGCCGCCTTGATCTCATCCCTTGTTGCTCCGGCAAGGTCAGCGAATTCGCTCTGTTCAGGAAATAACTCATTGAATATTTGGGCCAGCACATTTTCTTCGGCTCGATAGGTATTGAGCTTTGCAGTTTTGTCGGCCAGATCGAGCAGGGTTTCCAAAGGATTATCGCGCAGGTCTTTGCCCAGCTTTTCAAGATTTTTAATATCCATTTCTGTCTGCTTGATAGCTTCCTTGGTCTGCGTAACCAGTTCTGCTAATTCTTGCAGTTGTGTTGCGTATTCCAACACTTGCTGAAATACCGTGCTGCAATTTGAACAAAAAATGGCACTGCTTGTTCCTGGGTTACCAACAATGAGCAGCGCGGACAGAACAGCGACGGAAAATGTTTTTTTCATATTCATTGCTCAAATCTCCTGTAATGGTTCAATCTTCTTTTTTTTGGAGTATTTCTGCTGCCCCTGAGCCGCGGCGTTGGTTCTAACGCCTGGCAGCACACAGGGGCTTGTTATTCGGCTCGATAGGGCTGTCCATACCTCTGATTCGCTCTGTTATTCCGCATTTTTCATTCTTTTTAATAGTATTTAACAGTGTTTTAATATTAAAACAAGTTCTTTTACTATGCTTATAGCATTGGCTCAGTCCACGCTTCATCAAGCCGCACCGCGTTCCTGCAGCCAGAGTTGACGCCATTCTTGCGGATGTTCCTCTCTCAGCTTTTGTATTCTGGTGATGCTTTCACGGTCGCTTGCACCGATAAATGCCAGCGTTTTTTTGCCCAGCGCCAGTTGCACCCGCCTGCGGCCTGATGGCTGCACAATGTAGTAGTCCTGCTTGGGCG
>JAAYIE010000133.1 GCA_012744275.1 Desulfobulbaceae bacterium | reverse complement strand
ACTCTTTATTTTTTTTACGCGACTTGTGCTGGGATTGCAAGTAATGCCACGGCTGACAAGTAGAAGAGGGCAGGAATGCAAGACGAATAAAGCCACAATGGTGGCCAAGTGTGTTGTTAATTTACAAAATATGGATGGATACCCCCAAGAACAACCCCTTTGCCAACCAAGGGGGAGCCTTTCGCCTCGGAAAGGCATGAAAACGTTCTACTCCCCGTTGGATAATTTCTGGCAGGCATTTGATGTCGTCACCACGGAGTAAGGCCGGCTATATAGCTATTTGCAGACTGGAATCCAGTAGAATGAGCTGTTCAGGCTGTGTGTTCAGATGTCGATTTCTACAGCAAAGGATTCGTCTGGTCTGGAGGAAAATTTTTAATCTCGCATCGTAGTGGTTTTGTCGCTAACTAAAAGGAAAATCATGAAAAAACAACTGCTTGACATGATGATCTGTCCCCGCTGCTTACCCCAGGAGTATCCCCTTGTGCTTGAAAACGGCACGACAAGGGCTGATGACATCGACAACGGGACGCTTGTTTGTGATCAGTGTGGCCATCGGTTTCCTATCATAGGCGGTGTTGCCCTCCTTGATCCGTTTACCACGGCCAACCAGCAGATGGTCGACAAATACGAGACTGACGAACTGGTTTCTTCGTACCTATGGAGCCATTTCAGTGATTTGATGCACGAGGAACAAGCCTCCCAAGCGTATGCCACCTGGGCCGGGTTGATCCGTGAACAAACAGGTGTTGCCCTGGACGCTGGCGGCGCGGTTGGCCGGTTTACCTTTGAAATGAGTACTCGCTGCGACTTTGCCGTCGGTATCGACACTTCCCAGGCCTTCATCCGCGCTGCACGCCAGTTGATGCGTCAAGGGACCATGACAGTATCCATCAAGGACGAGGGCTTGCTGCGCCGGGAATTCACCATCATCTTGCCCGCGGTATGGCGCAGAGAGCGGGTGGAGTTCGTGGTAGCCAATGCCCTGGCTCTGCCGTTTCCTGCGCAATCAATAGCAGTGTTTACCTCGCTCAATCTGGTGGATAAGGTGCCATCGCCTCTGGCCCACCTGCGGGAGATGAACCGGGTGACCCATCACCAGCAAGCTCAGTTCCTGCTCTCCGATCCCTTTTCCTGGTCATCCGAGGCGGCACCAGCTGCCGAGTGGCTGGGCGGAACAAACCAAGGCCGGTTTGCTGGTAGAGGTTTGGCCAATATCATAAGGCTACTTAGTGACAAGCAGGGGGAGTTGGCTCCGGCCTGGAGCGTGGATAAGCCCGGTAGTGTCTGGTGGACGATTCGCACCCACAGCAACCATTACGAATTGATTCGCAGTTACTTTGTTCATGCCAGCCGTTAGGAGAAAATACCATGATGATTGATACTGTCTGCCTTCGGATACGAAAGGAACGTCCTTGATTTATTTTTCGCGCTTCAAGCCCAACGAGTCAGTAGAAAAGTCCTTTTTGGCAGGCTGGTGCAAGGAAGTTTGCTTTTTACTCTCCTGATGCTCCATCTACCGGGATTGTTCTGCCCCTTTTGACGATACCGAAGGGAGTACCGGGTGAGAGCCGGCACCCGTAAGAATGGTACGCTGTATGCTTTTTTCGGCTGCACCGGCTTCAAGCTGGGCTGTAACGTACCGGATTTTGACAAGAAGAAAATAGAGCCCTGCCCGACAGGAGCTGTCGAAAAAACCACTCCCATGAATTGGGAATAGTCACTCCAGTGGTTTGAAAATTAACCACATTACGAGTGACTATTGTCATGCCATGCACAAGGGCCGTCGCCGCAATGGGCGCATCCCGCTCGTCGCATCTGTCGGGAACGTGCAGCCGGGCACAACATTGCGCCACTGCCTGGTAAGCCGTTGGTATCCTTCAATGCTCAGCAGCTCATGAGCAAGCCTGCCGCGACCAGTGATGAATACCGGGCCGTTTTTGGCCGCCTTCTTTGCCCGGGTAACGTCCTGGTTCAGCTATTGGCTGGGTATGGTGGTGATGATCATAGAAAATGTTCAGGGATTGTCAGGCTGCTTTTCAGAAAAGCATGTCAATGGCCCAACTCAAAACGGGCAGGATCAGTTTTACCTGATGCTGTAGGGAAAACAATCCTTGCCCTGACTGCCAGATATTACGCTGTTTTCGGTGATCGTAACGGTGATTCAAACAGTTGGCGTTGTTCGCCAATTATTGTAAATTTCTCGTGTGTATGTGTCATACAGAACTATAGTATGAGGTGTATTAAAAGAATCTAATAACCGCGCGGGACACTGGTGTTGCAGGGGTGGACACGGGAAGATGCATCAACGGTGATGGTGTCAATTTTTTACCCATTGTGCACATATTTTGATCTCCTGTTGATCATCATAAAAAGTGGCTCTTAATGAAACTCAGCCTTAATCACTGGCACATGGGCCAGGCAGGCATTGAGCAGGCGCAAGGGGAGCTCTGGCTCCCAAAACCTGCGGTTAAAGCGATAGCAGAATTCATCAAGGT
>JAAYIE010000132.1 GCA_012744275.1 Desulfobulbaceae bacterium | reverse complement strand
TAGACCGGGGCACTGCAAAAATCCACATTGACCTGAATGGTGGTTTTACCTTCAGCTGCCAATCTGGCCAGCGCAGCCTCCTCCACCTCGCAGGCAAGGGCTGCCCAGCGTGAACCGGTATCCTTATCCAGTCTGCGCGCCATTTCCCGCAGATACACCGCACGCGGATCGCCGGTTTTGTAAACGGCATGCCCCATGCCCATAATTACCTCGCCCTGATCAATACGGCTTTCTACCCAGCCCTTGACGTCCTTTTCATCGGCCAGCTGCAGGAGCATTTCCATGACCCGGGTATTGGCGCCCCCGTGCAGCCCGCCAGAAAGCGCCCCCAGGGCTGCGGTCACCCCGGCGTATATGCTGGCCCTGGTGGACACCACTTCGCGGGCAGCAAAGGTGGAAGCATTGAAGGTGTGGTCTGCATGCAAAACCAGGCACACGTCCAAGTCCTTGGCCGTCTGCGTATCCGGTTTTTCACCGAGCAGCATCCAGAGAAAATTTTCGGCATGCTCAAGATTATCATCCGGCGGTATCACTTCCAGGCCGCTACGTATGCGGTACCAAGCCGCCACCACGGTTGGCAGTTGCGCAATCAGGCAGACGGCCCTCTCCAACACGCTAGCCCGATCATCCGCGCGCGGATTGGCATCCGCCATACCCAAAAGTGGCACGGTTGCCTGCAGCACATCCATGGGTTGGGCTGTTTTCGGATACAAACGCATGCTGTCCAGCACAAAAGCGGGCAAAGCGCGCCTGGCCCGTACCCGGTTGCTGAATTCGTGTAGCTGAGTCTCATTGGGCAAGGCACCGAACAGGAGCAGATACACTGTTTCAAGGTAGTTGGAGCGCTCCGCCAGATCTTCGATGCGATAACCACGATAAATGAGAATGCCCTTTTCACCGTCGATAAAACTGATGGCAGAATCGGCAACCGCCACTCCCCGCAGGCCCGTATTTTTAATCCGTACCTTATCGCTCATAGGCGGCCTCCATGCCCTGATTCGCGTTCAATGTTTTGCCAACAGGCAAGCCTGGGCACTCTATTGCAATTGCAGATCAACACTGGCATTGGTTCGCTGGCAGCAGGGTCACCTGGCCGTGAACCTGTTGCTTGGGAAGGCGAATCGTTGTTCGGCCTCTACTGCTGTTCCTGATCCTGTTTTTGCCCGCATTCTGCCTGCTCGACCACCTGCTCTTCCACACCTTCCTCCTTATCCAGCATGCAGGTTGCAGTATCGGTCGAAATGTCGGCTGCTTCAGTTTCCACAGGCGAGCGCAGAGGGCCTACCTTTGGCAGGTATGCGCGGAAGGCCTTACCGTACAGTTCCCACAGGGTGATAAACAGTGCGGCAATAATCGGCCCGACAATGATACCCAGGATACCGAACATACTGATGCCGCCCAAGGTACTAAAGAGGACGAACAGATCGTGCATCTGGGTGTCCTTGCCCACTAGGCGCGGCCGCAGCAGATTGTCGATATTGCCGGCAACACCACCGCAAATGGCGAGCAGGATCAATGCGCCCCAGTATTCTCCCTGCAGAAGCAAAATAATCAACGCCGGCCCCCATGCCAAGGCCGTTCCGAAAGCTGGAATAAACGACAGCACCGCCATAACCGTCCCCCAAAACACCGCCCCCTGTATACCTGCCAGGGCAAAGGCTGCGCCACAGATGGAGCCCTGAATAATACCGATGATCAGGGTACCTTTCAGGGTAGCCACGGTCACCGTGGTAAAGCGGTGCAGCAGCAGTTGTTCGTCTTCATCGCGCAGGGGCAAAAAATACAAAATTTTATTCAGCAGCGCCTCACCAGAGATCAGCAAAAAAAACATGGAATAAAACATGATGACAATGCCAATCAAGGCATTAAGGGTCATCTTGGTTACAGAAGACAGGCTGTTGATGAGGAAGGTGGAGACATTACCCACCGCCTGTCCCAGTTTTTCGATAATCATGGCGCGGTAGGGCACCAGGTACTCGTAAAACGGTATTTTCTCCAGGTACTGGTTCAACTCTGATGGCTGATTGATGAATTCCTGGATCCAGGGCGTGACCGACTGGCTTACACTCACGGCCTGGCCGGCGACAATACCAATCAAAATACTCAAAGGTACGAGAAAGAGGACAAAGACCGCCACAATCATGATGATTGAAGCCATGACCTCCCTGCCGCCTATGCGCAGGCATAGCTTGCGGTACGCCGGAGTGAGCAGGGCTGAAAACAAGGCGGCCATGAAAAGTGCCATGAGGTACTGCCGGATCATATAGAGAAAAAGCAGTGAAACCGACAAAACCAGCACCAGCAGTACAGCTTTATTGACACGATCGCGGTGGGTCATACCAAGCCTATCGGTAAAGAGCTGAGAAAACGGTTGTTGGGCGCACTATAACGACATCTTACCGGCAAAGGAACAAAACAATGGGTAAGCATCGAAATAGTGCAGCAGGCGTACCAGTGAGGTGCGTTCTGCGGGTATTTTCCGCTGCCAGCGCTTAAGAACGCTTGAAAAACAAAAAAGGAATCACAAATATGAAGTGATGCAGGCAAATGATACTAAGCGCGTGGGATGCTGCTCAAGCTTTGGCGGTGATAGCGGCCGCTTCCAGTTGCGCGGAGGTCAAGCGGGAGAGATCCACAGGCTCAATGACATACGGCGGCATCAGGTAGATCAGGCGGTTAAAAGGGCGGATCCACACGCCTTCTGCCACAAAAAAGCGCTGCAGTGTGGCCATGTCTACCGGTTTTTCCATTTCAATCACCCCGATTGCGCCCAGAACGCGCACATCTCGCACCCCGGTCATGCTGCGGGCTGGCTCCAGCTCGCGGCGCAACTGGGCCTCGATGCTTTTGACGCGTCCCTGCCAGCCACAGCGTTCCAATTCATCCAGGCTGGCACAGCCCACCCGGCAAGCCAGTGGATTGGCCATGAAAGTCGGCCCGTGCATGAACACGCCGGGATTGCCGCTGGAAAGCATGTTTGCCACCTCTTTCGTCGTCAGCGTGGCGGCCAGGGTCAGGTAGCCGCCGGTGAGGGCCTTGCCCACGCACATGATATCTGGTGAAATACCCGCATGCTCTGCAGCAAAGAGGCGGCCAGTGCGGCCAAAACCAGTGGCTATCTCGTCAAAAATAAGGAGCACACCGTATTTTTTGCAGAGTGCATGCAGGCCGCGCAGGTATTCGGCATGGTAGAACCACATGCCGCCCGCGCCCTGAACAATGGGCTCCACGATCACGGCGGCAAGCTCGTCATGATATTTGGACAGAAGCACCGCCACAGGGTCGAGGTCGCTCGGATTCCACTCGCCATCAAAGTGGCATTCCGGCCGGGGCGCGAAGAGCTGCTGCGGCAGGGAAGCCGCAAAAAGGCTGTGCATACCAGTAACCGGATCGCACACTGACATGGCGTGGAAGGTATCGCCATGGTAGCCGCCACGGATGGTGAGCAAACGGTGCTTAGCCAGCCTGCCCGCAACCTGCCAGTACTGCAGCGCCATTTTAAGCGCCACTTCCACACTGACCGAGCCGGAATCACTAAAGAATACGTGCTGCAGTGGCTCCGGCGTCATGCGCACCAGCCGCTTACCGAGTTCCACGGCCGGGCCATGGGTAAAACCGCCGAACATGACGTGGGCCATGTCTTTGGCTTGTTCCATAAGGGCTGCATCCAGCGCTGGATGCCCATAACCGTGGATGGCGCACCACCAGGAAGACATGCCATCAATCAGCTCGCGGCCATCAGCCAAACGGATGCGCACGCCCTTGGCCGAAGCCACCGGATACACCGGTAAGGGCTTGGTCATGGAGGTATAGGGGTGCCAGAGGTGGGCTCGATCAAAATCAAGGGCAGCCTGGTTGAACATGTGTTCAGGCATGGAGTGGCTCCCGCGCAAAAGTATAGCCCAGGGCACTGATTTGTGCCAGATCCTGCTCAATACCAGAACCATCTGTGGTGAGGTAGTTGCCGACAATGGCTCCGTTTGCACCGGAGTTGAAGCAGCGGTACTGATCTGCCCCCAGCTGCTGGCGACCGCCAGCCATGCGGATGACTGCGTCGGGATTGATCAGGCGAAAGAGCGCCACCGCGGTCAGAACCTCATCCAGGCTGAGCGGGGTCAGCACTTCCAGGGGTGTGCCCTCAATGGGAGTGAGGATGTTGACCGGAATAGATTTCACCCCCAGTTCGCGCAGTTGCAGGGCCAGGTCAATGCGGTCTTCCAGACTCTCGCCCATACCGATGATACCGCCGGAGCACAGGCTCATGCCATGTTCCCGGGCAAGGCGCAGGGTGTCTACCTTTTCCTCCCAAGTATGGGTGGTGCAGACCTGGGGGAAATAGTTGCGGCTGGCTTCAAGATTGCAGTGGTAACGGCCCACGCCTGCCTGGTGCAGGGCGTCCACACTATTCTCATCCAAAAGTCCGGCAGAGGCACAGAAAAGAAGCCCTGTGCTCTTGGCCATTTTATCGTAGAGATTGGCCAGCTCCTCAACCGTTTTGGTGCTGAGACTGCGCCCGCTGGTGACAAGCGATAGCCGCTTTACCCCATGACGGTCGTTATCTTCGGCGATAGTCAGGGCCTCATCTTCAGGGATAATGGTGTACGATTCAATACCAGTATGGTGGCGAGCCGACTGGGCGCAGAAGCGGCAGTTTTCACTACAATTGCCGCTCTTGGCGTTGATGATCGAACAGAGATCAAAAACATTACCCATGAAGTGGCGGCGAACAGCATCAGCCAACTGGTAGAGGCCCGCTTTATCCGGTATTTTCGCCAGAGTCAGCGCGGTTTCCCGATTGATCTGGCCACCATTCAGCAGGATGTTTCTGGCATCATGCAGCAGCCCCATGCCTTTCGTCTGTGCGTCTTCCATGCTTTGTTCCAGCTTGTTATCAGTTTATTATTCCGATTCCAGAGCAAAGATGCTCTCAGAGAAGCGGAAAACCGCGACACAAACCCACATAAAGGTATGTGTTGCGAGTATTTTCCGATCCAGACATTCAAAAGAGCACTTTAAGATGGAACTGGGATTATCCATCATGCCGCTGGGGCGGCCCTTGTACTATCATCTCGGCAATGCTCAGCCGTATTTTGGGATATTTTGTGCGCTCATTGCCCAGCAACCGCTGCTCCACCTGCACCAGGCGCCGGAGCAGTGCTGTTCGCTCCATGGCGGGCGCCAGCTCGGGCTGGCTATAGCGCTCACGCACCACATCCTGACAACGGAAACAGCCGGGGAAGCGCTGTCTTCTGCCATTGGGGCTGGTAAGGGTGGCGGGCACACCATGGCTGCGACAGATCATGGGGCGATGATGGTAGAGCTGGCAGCGGCCGGCTTCATTGAGCGGACACATAATCTGCGGGCGTGTCTCCGCAGCCATGGCCTGCTGGCTCAAGTGCACATACTTGCGCGCACGCTGGCGGATTTCCTCCAGCAGCGTCGAATCCAGTTGTTCCAAGCCCAGCCACAGATAGGCCCATTCGCAGTAGGTGTAGTGGAGGAACCAGGAATCGCAGCAATTGTCCGGGCATTGATCGCAGGTTAGGCTAATGGCCTCGGCCACAGTATCGTAGCCAGCTGCCATGGCTGCATAGATTGCCTCCAGTTCCAAAAGTAGCTCTGACGGAAGTTGCAAAACGCTCATTATTACCTGCCTCCCTCTTCCTCATAGCTCTCCACCCGGTAACGCTGGTAGGAAATACCGCCTCTTTTCCAGGCATCGGCTGCCAACCCTGCCTTACGGCAAAGGGCACTCAAGAAATCTGCTGCGGCAGGTAACTGCCGCCACACCTGGGGTAAAAAGGTGGCGCGGGCTCCACTTGGGCCTTGCAGAATAAGGCCATCCCTGCCCGGCTCAAGTTGTGCCAGCAAATGCTGGGTATCACTGTATGGCAAGAGTTGCGGCACACCGAGCACGGAAATTTCAATGTGCACATTCTCCAGTTCCTGCAGGGTCAAGGGCGGAAAGCGCGGATCATGCAGGGCGGCATTAACGGCATTGCGGCGCACGCTCTCGGCCAGGCTTTCCACGGCAACAAGCGAACCAATACAGCCGCGCAGGACCTGCCGTTTTGACAGGGTGACAAAAACCGCCCACTTTTCCCGAAAAACAGGATCATCAGGAAGCGAGTCAGGCTGTACTGTTCCCTTGGGAGCGTAGAGCGCATGCGCGATCTCCTGCCGGGCAAAGGCAAGCAAAGCCCGGGCCTGTTCCCTGTTGAGCATCGGTTTATCTTCCACACTCATACCTGCTCTTTAAAACATGCATCCAAATACTGATATACCAAATTCATTTTT
>JAAYIE010000131.1 GCA_012744275.1 Desulfobulbaceae bacterium | reverse complement strand
CGTTCCATGGCCGTGACGACCAGGAACTGTCCGAATGGCCCCCCTCGCCCTTGCGTCTCTTTCAGGCCCTTGTTGCCGCCAATGCACGCTGCGGCAATCTGGCCGATGCAGCCCTGACCTGGCTGGAACAACAAACAGCGCCAGCCCTCATTGCCCCGCAACGTGCCGCAATACAGCCGCGAGGATACAGAACATACGTGCCAAACAATGAAGGCGATCTTGTCGCCAAATCCTGGTCTCGCGGTGTGTATTTCAACAAAAACGATCACCTCATTGATATTTCTACTCATCGTTCAGAAAAATATATACGCCCAATCTTGCTTGAAAGCAGTGATAGGCTCCCTGCTTTGCATTATCTCTGGCCCATGAAAAAAGGTTCAAACATTCCCTTCTGCTCTGAACTTGTTGCTGCGACTCGTGCTGTATCGCAGCTCGGGTGGGGTGTTGATCTTGTCGTAGCTGATGCAGGCATTCTCTCAGAACGAGAAAGATCCCAGCTTGCTGGTGAACACTGGCTGCCTTCCGAAGCTGTTGGTGGGCAATCGCTTCGAGTTCCTGTGCCTGGTACGTTGGCCGGCTTACGAAACCGCTATGCCGCCTTTTTAGAGCGCATCAGCCTGGACAGCAAACTTTTCAAGCCAGTTCCGCCGCTTGCGCAATATGCACGTACCACCTACCGGCGCGCATCTGAAATGTCGCGGCCACCACACGCTGTCTTTGCCATCCGAAAACCAGATGACAGCGGTTTTGCTGCCTTTTCTCCTACCAGGCGAGGGCTGCATCTAAGCGGCATGATGCGCCACTTAGCTAGTCGACCCGATTTTGTTGCTGCTCTCGGCTGGGATGAAAACAAGGTAGCCACCTTTGTTATGGGTCACGGAGAAGCATGGGGCGAAAGCCCCCATCAACCCACTCAAGATTCCCGTCTTGTGTTTATTCCCCTGCCATCCATCGAATGGCGAGGAGAAACAAAGGGCACTTATGTGGGCGCCATTCGCCGAGTATTAGTCACCGTCAAAGGGCATATCGCCAATGAGGAATTTGATCGCATCGTTCGCCATCTCGAAGGCTGTGAACTTATCGACGAACAAACAGGAGAAGTCGTTGCCTTTCTTCGCCGTCAATCCAATGAGGATGGTGCAATCAACAAATATTTTGCCCAATCAAGCGAATGGATTTCAGTCACGCCGATAATTTTACCCGGCTACGACGATCCGGGAAAGCTACGGCGTCGCCTCAATGGCACCGCACTCACAGCCCGTGAAAAGGCAAGTATAGTGGAGCGCTTGGAAATGCGCATAGAATGTTTGCTGCGTAAAGCCCTGCGTCAAGCCGGTTATCCTGAAACGCTTGTACAATATGCCGAATTGCAGTGGCGCGGCGCCGGCTTCATGCAGGGCGTAGATTTTGCAACAGCGTACGCTGTTCCCAGCCAACACCGTCGTTATCGCCGTCTGCATGTTCGCATTACCTGGCGCAACGCAGAAGGCGAACGACTCACACTGCCCGGCCCGCACTGCATCGGTGGCGGACGTTTCACCGGCCTTGGCCTGTTCGTCCCTGCGGAATAACAACTGAAAAGGCGCCCCATGGATTCCCCTCCCCACATTCCCGTTCGCATGGTCAACGAATTTGTCTATTGCCCGCGTCTGGCCTACATGATGTGGGTGCAGGGAGAGTTTGCCCACAATGCTGATACCGTAGAGGGAGCCATCCGCCACAAACGGGTGGATCAGGGAGATGGCAAGCTACCGGCTGCACCAGATCAGGAAATGGAAAACATTCATGCCCGCTCCGTGGCACTCTCATCCGAAGCGCTTGGCATCACCGCCAAAATTGATTTGGTTGAGGGAAAGGGCATTGCTGTGCAACCGGTAGACTATAAAAAAGGCAAGCGGCCCCATGTACCTGCCGGAGCCTATGCGCCGGAGCGGGTGCAGGTGTGTGCGCAGGGGCTTTTGTTGCGTGAGCATGGGTACCAATGCGATTCCGGTTTTTTGTATTTTGTTGGATCGCGGGAGCGTGTAAAGGTAGTCTTTGATGATACGCTGGTTGCTGAAACCATGGCCGCCATTCAAGGCTTGCGCACACTCAGCCAGGAAGACACCCCACCGCCGCCCCTGGTGGACAGCCCTAAATGCAGCCGCTGCTCTTTAATTGGCATTTGTCTGCCGGATGAAATTGGCCTGCTCACCCAACAGCGCATGGATGTGCGTCCCATTTATCCGCAAGTAGAACGCGCCTTGCCCCTCTATGTACAATCACCGGCCAGCTATGTACGCAAAGCTGGTGAACAGCTCATTATCGAAGAAAATAGAGAGCGAGTGGCTGAAGCCCGGTTGATGGATACCTCGCAGGTGGTTCTCTTCGGTCACTGCGGTATAAGCACGCCTGCTTTGCATGAGTGTTGCAGGCGGGAAATTCCCGTAACCTTCATGAGCTACGGGGGCTGGTTCATCGGTCACTGCGTTGGCACAGGGCACCACAACGTGCAAACCCGTACCGCCCAGTATCGTACCAGTTTTGACGACAGTGCCTGTCTGCATTTGGCTCGGCGTCTTGTTGCCGCAAAAATCCAAAACTGCCGCACCCTGTTGCGAAGGAACTGGAAAGAGTACGATAAGAGTGCAAAAACTCCGGAAGAACTGTTGACCGGACTGAGAAAAGACGCATTACGGGCCGCTCGAACCGATTCCTTGCAGGCCCTCCTGGGTGTGGAAGGCAATGCCGCCAGGCGCTATTTTGAGCAGTTTATTGCCATGATTTCTCCTGATAAAAGGGCGCTGGCGGGCGGTTTTGACTTCAAGGGCCGCAATCGCAGACCGCCTAAAGACCCCATCAATGCACTCCTGTCCTTTGCCTATGCCATGCTGATCAGGGAATGGACCATCACCCTGTCGGCGGTTGGGCTTGACCCGTATCGAGGCTTTTATCACCAAATGCGCTTTGCCAGGCCAGCCTTGGCCTTGGACATGATGGAACCGTTCCGGCCCCTGGTGGCTGATTCAACCCTTATCACCGCCATCAATAATGGTGAAGTAAAGCCTGAAGATTTTATCGTTACTACGGCAGGATGCAACTTAAAATCAAGTGGGCGCAAGCGTTTTATCGCCGCATTTGAACGAAGACTGGCCCAGGAAGTCACCCATCCGATTTTTTCCTACCGTATCAGCTATCGTAGGCTGTTTGAGGTGCAGGCTCGTTTACTCATCCGCTATCTCACCCAGGAAATTCCCCGCTATCCCACCTTTATAACTCGGTAGAGGTACACGGATATGGACCATGTTTACCTTGTCTGTTACGATATCTGCGACCCAAAACGCTGGCGTCGTATCTATAACACCATGAAGGGCTACGGCGTATGGCTCCAATTATCAATTTTTCAATGCCGTCTGAACCGGCAGAACCTTTTGTGCATGACCGATTCCTTAACAGAATTAATGCACTGCGATGAAGATCATGTACTGATCATTGATATCGGCCCGGCGGAAAGCATTGCCATTAAGGTAGAAAGCTTGGGCCGGCCATTCAAACCCATCGAAAGGCGTGCCATTATTGTCTGATGGCTTCGCCACTGCGGGCGAGCGCGTAAACAGTACGCAAAACATGGGCAGCGCTCGAATGGTCTTTGTTCTTTGAAAATCAAATAGATAGTAAAAAAATGTTTTTCTTACCCATACAAATGCAATACATTCTAGCGGCCTTATTGCAGCGCTCGCATCATTCCCCGCAATACGCGGGGGGTTGCCGAATGACGAGCGGGCAGTTTTCCGGGGCTATCTGGCCCCGGCCTCATTGAAGCCAAGCCAGCACATGCCGTATGGCTGATTGCCGGTATGTTTTCCGGGGCTATCTGGCCCCGGCCTCATTGAAGCATCCTTATGCACCACCAATAGGGTTGCCGTTTTCATGTTTTCCGGGGCTATCTGGCCCCGGCCTCATTGAAGCTCAAGTTTACGCCAGATGACAATTACTCGTCCTACGTTTTCCGGGGCTATCTGGCCCCGGCCTCAT
>JAAYIE010000130.1 GCA_012744275.1 Desulfobulbaceae bacterium | reverse complement strand
CGGTATCTGATCATACGCCAGCCACATACTGCGCTGCTGCTCCTTGCTCCGGCCAAGACTCATGGCGTCCTCCTTAGGGAAAATGCCATTATGGCATACTTGCAAACTTTTTCAACGGGCTGTTAATCAGTAGAGCTTAAACAATACGCTTTTGTTGATCAACCAAAAGTCCATACCCGACAACCACGTCCTGCACCTTTATTATTATCCTATAAAGATGGCACATATTTTCGTTAATATCGCAATCGTAATGCAGTCCGAACCATAGCAAACACGGTAAGTAAAGACCATATTGCGGTGGTTTGCCTATTTCTTTTGACAGGTTTAATATCGGCCTGCTTGTGCCAATGGTTTTCTTACCTGTATGCAGGCGTCTTTATTATGCAACAGGCATTCACGCACTGAGCACAACCTCGGCCTGGATGCTGCTCCACAGCAGACCGCCGTTCCATTCTGGCAATTGATTTCCGGCATTGAACTGGACACAACAGCCTTTCCTCTTCTGCTAAGCAAAACAACTTTTCTTTTTTCAAGGAGATTGTATACAAATCCTGTAATTGTGACATCTGCTGATCCTTTCCGGTATCGAAACAGTTTTCACAAATCGTGGCGGATTGACGGCAGCGCCCGATACAACAACGCCCTCCCTTCGCGCTAACTAGCAGGCTCTTACTGGCACCTTTTCTGGACCCGTGCCATGGCAGCCGGCCCCGAATATCCCGCCGCAGAACACCAGCAACTTGTCGAATCTCTGGACATGTATCCCTCTATTTCACTTGTTGGATTCAATGGAGGGCCACCCGAGGAATGCGAGATTGCCTACAATCTGCACAGCTACGCGCCGGTAGAAAATGGCACTGAGGTCAAGTGCAACCACTGCATCCAGATTCCCTTCTTTTTGACTATCCTCATTTACACCGGCGAAAAAAAACACTGCCCTTCTTTCACCTGGCCCTGAATCAGGATGACATTGCAATTGAGGTACAATAGGGCAGAAAACCTGCTCTTCCTGAACTGATCATTTACATAGCTGAGATGATTACTGGCCACATTTACGACGTGGAAAATCCCATCAATGAGGAGGCGATCAACTAGTTAAGGCACACAAAGAAGGACTGCCCCTGGATACGCCCCACCTTGTCAGCATGAAAGGCGAATTTGGTCCGGCTCTGGCTCTCTAGTTACAAGAGGAAATTTCTTCGGATCTTGACCAATACAACGATGCTGGCAGGCGCAAAAGATACCCTGGAAAGAACGCGCCAAGGCGTCAGCAATTTAACCCTGCTATAGTTTCGAGGGTCTGCCTTGCGGAAAGAAATCGGCAACCTGCTTAACTCACACCCAAGTTCAAAGAAGAGGCACCCAAGGTTGCGGGCTGTATCAGGACAAATACGTTGATGAAACAGCAGCCAAGAGCATGGCGGAACTGGACCAAATGGAGCAGCGAACGGGAAAGCTTGTGGAGGACAAACAGTACGGTGAAGCCTGCTTCTCTACAACAAGGCGCTGCAGCGAACCACAGCGCCAAATTTTATCCAGGACACGGAACCTCTAAGCGTAATTGTCTCCCCCCTGAAAGGTGCCCGCGCTGGTGCCGCTTATGTTTTTGACGAAAAGAATGGTCAATGGGTCCCCGTTTCAGGGAGTAAAAAACCGGACACCTGACCACACTCAAACCAGGAAACGGAATTCGCCTTTGCCAAGCAGATCGTGCAGATGGACCATCCCTTGAAAGCGCTTGTCTCTGTCAACAACTGCCAGCACTGTAATCTCGTGCTGTTGCATCTGGCTGAGCGCGTCCGCAGCCAGAAGATCACTGTAGATGGTCAGGGGGTTAACTGTCATCACCTGCCGCAGGCTCAATGCATCAAAGCTTTTCGCTGTAGAAAGATTCCTGCGCAGATCCCCGTCCGTTACAATCCCTGCCAGCTCACCCTGCTCGCCAACCACAAATACTGCGCCTAGGTTCTTTTCGTTCATTTCGGCGACTGCTCCGGCCAGGCCTGTATCAACAGTCACCCGCGGTACCGCCTTTCCTGTCAGCATCACTTCCCGGATAGCTACCTTGAGCCGCGTGCCCAAACTGCCCCCTGGGTGATTGCGGCGAAAATCTTCCGCGCGAAACTGTTTGCGCTCCAGCAAGACCACTGCCAAGGCGTCACCCAGGGCAAGCATTGCAGTAGTGGATGCAGTCGGTGCCAAGCCAAGCGGGCATGCCTCCCGCGGAACGGCAGCATTCAGAAAAACCCTGGCCAGTTGCCCCAGGGTGGAGTTCGCTCGACCACAGAGGGCAATAATCGGCACATGCCGCTGCTGCACGCTGTGGAGCAGCTGGTTGAGTTCGGCAGTCTCACCGGAATATGACAGGGCCAGCACCACATCGGTTGACGCGACCAGCCCCAAATCACCATGCATTGCCTCAACCGGGTGCAGAAAAAAGGCAGGGGTACCGGTTGAGTTCAGGGTAGCGGCTATTTTCTGGCCCACAATGCCTGATTTCCCGATACCAGTCACCACCAGCCTGCTGGGACAGGCAAGAATCAACTCAACGGCCTCGTCAAATTCCGGACCAAGCTGGTCATGAACGGCACGCAATCCCTCTGCTTCAATCGCCAGCACCTTCTTTGCCTCGGTAATACTCATCAAACCTCCTGCATGTCGACCACTATACGGCCATGTGTTTTTCCTGCCAGCATGGCATCCATCTCGCCGGACACAGCGCTTAAGGGAATAACTCTGCTCAGTGCCGCCATTTTTGGCGGCTTCCACTCCTCTGAAAATTTCTTCCAGATTGTCAAACGCCTTTCCATGGAAGATTCGGCTGAATAGATACCGATCAGGCGCACACCCCTCAAGATGAAGGGATAAACATTGAGCGGCAAATCATGTGAAGCAGCGTTGCCACAGCAAGTCACGATCCCATCCATGCGGGCACTTTTTATTGCCGCAGCCAGGATTTCACCGCCAACCGTATCAACCACGCCAGCCCAGCGCGCCGGCAAGAGCAATTTTTCCTTATCAGCGAGAAACTGCTGTGGTGTTTCGATTGCAACCGCACCGAGTTCATACAAAAAATCTGCTGCGTACTCCTTGCTGGTGAGAGCGGTAACCTGATAGCCTAAATGGCTAAGGAGATGGACAGCAACACTACCGACTCCACCGGTAGCTCCACTCACTAAGATATTACCACTATCCCTCGCCACGCTATTCTCCTGAAGCGTCAGGACAGAGAGGCCCGCTGTATAGCCAGCCGTTCCAAATTGCATCGTCTCCAGCAGGGATAAAGATGGAGGTTTGCGAACGATCCACCGGGCAGGCACCCGAATAAATTGCCCGAACCCGCCAGGGGTATTCATGCCCAGGTCATAGCCGGTGCACAGCACCTCATCACCCGCCTTATAAGACGCTACGTTGGAATCGACCACAACGCCTGCAGCATCAACTCCTGGTGTGTGAGGGTAGACTTTACTTACCCCGGGGGCACCGATTCCTGAGAGCGCATCCTTATAATTCAAAGATGAATAATATACGCGTATCAGAACTTCACCTGCAGGCAGATCACTATGCCGACGCTCTTCAATTGCCCGTGTGCAAGAGCCATCACGATGCCTGCGCACTACCAGGGCAGCAAATAACCCGTCATCCATTGCGACCACCTATTTGACTTCCTTATCCATCTCAATTCCGCTGTCCATAGGCCTAAGTTGGCCGCCGAGAACCCGAAGAATTTGACCTTTCTTATCCTCCAGGAGATAGCATCCCTGCTCATCTATTCCTTTGCCAATTCCAACGCCAAGTTCCATCTCCCG
>JAAYIE010000129.1 GCA_012744275.1 Desulfobulbaceae bacterium | reverse complement strand
TGCGGTATCTGATCATACGCCAGCCACATACTGCGCTGCTGCTCCTTGCTCCGGCCAAGACTCATGGCGTCCTCCTTAGGGAAAATGCCATTATGGCATACTTGCAAACTTTTTCAACGGGCTGTTAGGGGCGCACTGCGATCTGTATAATCCCGAACTCGGTTATGACGCCGGGCAGGCTCCGCTTTCCACAATAAGTAGCAGAGAGTTTTGTGCCCAGCTCCTGCCTTTGTGGCTGGGCGTCGTCCTCCTTATACAACTCGTGGCGGCGCTGTCGGGGGTACTAACGGCGCAGGTCAGTTGAACGCACACAACCAAAGAGCCTCGGGTGGTTCATTCTGTTGGCGCCGATTATCAGACGCTTAGCCAAAAAAATAATTGGGGGAGGCAATATGGCAACTTTTGTCTTGGTTCATGGGGCATTTCAGGGCGCGTGGGTTTGGCAAAAAGTATCAATCCTGTTGCAAGAACAGGGGCATATCGTCCACACTCCTACCCTGACGAACTGCGGCTATCTCTTTACCAAGAACCGGGTGGATATTGATCTTGGCTCCTATATTGCCGATATTAGTCGCTATCTTGAGTTTGAAGATATCAACGACTGCGTCCTGGCCGGCCATAGTTATTCCGGTATGATCTGCGGCGCAGTGATGATGCAGTTACCACAACGTATTCGTCAGATGGTTTTTATCGACGCCATGATTCCCGAATCAGGCTGCAGCTTTGCCGATATTGCTGGAGAGCCATTCCAGCAGATGCTGCAACGCAACCGCATGGAGCATGATCAGGTCAAACCCTGGCCGGTGGAAGTGTTTGGTGTGGGCCCGGATGATGCTCCTTGGTTTACAACTCGCTTGCGTCCGTTTCCACTCCAGGCCTTTCACAGCCCCTTTCCTGGTGATTTTGACCCGACGATCCTGCCTGCAAGTCTGATTACCTGCACAAAAACCGCCAGCCCCTTCATTCGTGCCATGGCGGCCAAAGCAGCACGGTACTCCTGGCCGGTTGATGTATTGGATAGCGGCCACTGCCCCATGGTGACCAATCCGGAAGACTTGGCGGCGATCCTCGCCTCAAGGGCACAATAAGTCGGTTGGGCCACATGCTTTCGTCAAGCGTACAGGGTTTACATGCAGAAATGGTGAAGAAGCTCGATTTTTTCACCATCTCCATCAAACTGCACTGCGCGCCTGGAGAAACATTAATTCTGACCGGGCCTTCCGGGTCGGGGAAGACCACCATCCTGCGTTGCCTGGCAGGGTTGGAGCGCCTGGATGAAGGCTTCATCCGTTATAATGGCACGTATTGGGATACAAAAAAAACCAACCAACACCTGCAGCCGCGTCATCGTAATATCGGTTTTCTCACTCAGGAATACGGTCTGTTTCCGCACATGCGTATTCTGGACAATATCCGCTTTGCCCTGCGAGATCAGGATGATCCGGAAGAGTGCCTTGCCGCCATGGGCCTCTGGCATCTGTGCCAAAAATTTCCCCATGAGATATCGGGTGGCGAGCGGCAGCGTGCGGCCCTGTGCCAGAGCCTAGCGAGCAAACCGCACTTACTGCTGCTGGATGAACCGTTTTCAGCCCTGGATATTGAAAATCGTGGCCTGCTGCAGAGATGCCTGGCTGTTACGCAGGAGCAAACAGGTTTGACGATTATCCATGTTACCCATGACCTGAGCGAAACCCTGAACGGTAAAGTCAAGACAATGGCCCTGAATGAGGGGCGGGAAGCTCCGCAATGGCTGGCCCGCCAACAGGAGGATTTGGTACGTAAATTGCATGAATGGCGCAGGAAACAATGTCCTGCGCAGACCTTGCCGTCCTAATAACTGAACACATGGAGGAAGAGTATGTTGAAGGTACGCACCTTGTTTTTTTGCGGTCTGCTGCTTGCGGTCTTGCATGCTCCGCTACTGGCGCAGGAATCCCTGCATCTTGCCGCCGGCGCGGGCTATAAACGGCTGGTGCAGGAGATCTGCACCGCATTCACCGCGCAAAGTGGTATCAAAGTGCAGCTGGTTTTTGGCAACATGGGTCAAATTGTGCCCCAGGTGAGAGAAGGTGGCGACTTTGACTTTATTCTCGGTGATAAAAGCCATCTGGAAGCTGCTAACCTCGCTTTTGCAGGCGAGCACGTCCTTGGCAAGGGCAGGCTCGTTGCGGCAGTAGCCAAGGGAAGCAGCCTCATGGGTTTGAACGGCTTGACCGATCCAGCGGTAAGCCGTATCGCTATTGCGGACGCTAAAAAGGCAATCTATGGCAGGGCAGCTGCCGAGTACTTCGCCAACAGTGGTTTGGAAGAAAAAATTCAGGACAAAGTGCTGGTCGTCGGTACGGTGCCGCAGGTGAGCGCCTATGTGATCAGTGGTGAGGTGGATGTCGGCTTTATCAATCAGACCGAAGCTCTGGCAATCGAAGGCAAGATAGCCCGGCTGCTGCCTGTGGATGAACAACTCTACTCACCTGTCCTGATTGTCGCCTATCGCCTCCAGCAGAGCCCGCACGGCAAGGCAGCTGAGGCCTTTATCTCCTTTCTTGAAAGCGGAGAGGCACGCGCTATTATTCAGGGACACGGTTTGTGACAGGTGTACTGACTCAATCATTATCGGTACTGCAGGAGCCGGTTACCCGTGACTGTATACTGCTGAGCCTGAAGGTTGCCGCCCTCGCCATGCCGCTTTTGGCATTGAGCGGCATCAGCCTGGGCTACATTGTGGGCCGCGGCAAGGGGCCATGGATTGCCCTGCTTGATTTCCTGGTCACCCTGCCGCTGGTCTTTCCACCCATTGCCACCGGATTTCTCCTGCTGCTCCTGTTCGGCCGTCGCAGTCCGGTTGGCGTTTGGTTAAAACACGGCCTGGATGTTGAAATTATCTTCCATTTTCCAGGTATCGTTCTGGCAGCCTCTATTGCCGGGCTGCCGCTCATTACTAAACAGGTACAGGCTGCGGTGCGCAAGGACATCAGTAGCCTGATCGAAAAGGCCCAGGTGCTGGGCAAGGGGCCGTTCATCATCTTCTTTCGCATTACCCTGCCCTCGCTGCGCAAAAGTATCATCATAGGCCTTTCCCTGGCCTTTGCCCGGGTTTTGGGCGAGGTAGGCGTGACCCTGATGCTCGGCGGCAATATCACTGGCCGCACCAACACCATTTCCCTGGAAGTGTACAACGCTGTTTTTACCGGAGAATATGACCGTGCCCTGGTGCTGGTCGTCTTGCTGGGGAGCATCTCCCTGGTGCTTTTACTGACCTCGCGCAGGCTTGCCACCGGCTGATTCCAAGTCCATCGCCAAGACAAAAAATACAAGGGCAGAGCCCTGCCCCCTTCTTTGCTCAATCTGCAATCCGATATGGTCTCCAAGGAATTGATTGCGGGATAAATGTCTCTGCGTCTTTTTCAGAATACAAAGGGAAAGGACGGCTCCTTAACTTTTTCAACCCGCTCAGGCTGAACCTGCAGGGTGCGCAGGCCATTGTTTTCGTGCACGCTTAACTCCCCCTGCACGCGCAGCCAATCATCAGTTTTCTGGCTTCGCAGGGTTTCATTTGGTTTAAGGAACACGAAAATCGGCCGGGCATCGGCGGCGCAGCAGAAGATGGTAAAACGGTAACAGATGCTCAGCCCATCGGGCAGGGCATCGTCTTTGAGCAACTGGCACACCACCTCAACTGGTTTGCCGAGATACCGCTCCTGTTTGGCGTAGAGGCGAGTCAGAGGAATATCGCCCTGGTCAGCAACAGGATCGTTAAGGGACGAAACATCCAAGGAACCGGGCATGGTTTCGCCCTGGGCAAAGCCTCCCTGGGCCCGCATGGCTAAACGGGTAAAGGTATCGCTATTGAGCCGGGCCTGGCCAAGTGGGTAGGCATAGGCAATGGGCACCAGCATAATGGCCAGGGCAGGCCACTGCCACCACAGAGAAACTGTGGCGCAACTGCGGCGCATCCGGCCAAGATTAACAAAGAAAAACAGGAGAACAATACCCGCACCAGCTGCCACCAGCCACCACAGGCGGGGATGGAGAATTCTTGCCAGATGAGGCTGGCCTGCACTGAGCAGCCAGAAAAAAAAGGCTGCCCACAGGGCGAGCAAACAGGTTTGCGCGATACGCAAAGGCATGGTCAGGGCCTAAAAAGAAACAGGAAAAAGATAGTGCAGCGCCAGCATGGCGGCGAATACCGTTACCACAATGGAAAAGGCTGCCACCGCGATAAACCTTGCCCGAAAAAGCCCCATGTACATGAGCAGAAGTTTGATATCCAGCATGGGCCCCAACACCATAAAGGCCAATTGCGCGCTCGCTGGCAGCAAACCCCGGAAACCAGCGGCAATAAAGGCATCCGCCTCACTGCACAAATTGAGCATCAGGGCCATGACCATCATTACTACAATGGCCTGCCAGGGAGATGCGGAGAGCCCGGAGAAAAACTCCAGGGAAAAGGTGCTGCGCACAAAGGCGGCGATGAAGGCGCCAATCACCAGATAAAAGGCAATGGCAAAGAAATCATCCAGGGCATGTTCCAACGCGTGGCAGATGCGGCCGAACAGGCTTCCGTGCGTTTCGGCCCCTGTGGCACAGTGCTCATGGCCGCAACTCGAGACGGAGCGCGTTTCCAAATCAGGCACCAGGGCCTGACCTCGCTGCCATATCCAGCCCAGCACCAGACCAAGTATAACGGCAATCACGTAGCCGCTGCCCAGGCGCAGAATCACCACCTGCCAGTTGTAACTGTAGGCAATGGCTGTTGAAGCAGCTACCACCACATTGACAATGGGCCCGGACAATAGGAAGGTGATGGCTGCCCCCAGGGGTACGCCCTTGCCCAGTAAACGCCGCACCACCGGCACAATGGCACATTCGCATACCGGGAAGGCTAACCCCATGCCACCAGCCAGAAGAATGGAACGGAGATGGTGATGGCCAAAAACCCGATCCACCAGATGCACCGGCACAAACACTTCAATCAGACCACCTGCCAGGGAGCCGATAAGCATGAAGGGTAGTGCCTCCACCACCATGGCAAGGAAGTTGATAGACAAATTGCCGATCAGGCTGCTCCAGGCTGGCGATTGCCCCAGAAGAAAGAGCGCAAGCGCGGTGGCCAGAAATAAAATGCCCGCCACCCAGCCCAGTTGCTGTGAAAGTGACGGGTCGTGCAAGGGCGCAGGCGGCTGGTAAAGCGGCAGCTCCAAGGACGGCTGCTTAGATTGTTTGGTGTGCATGCAAAAATAAGGTCAGGATACTTAAAACGCGGCTATATTCAAGTGGCATAAAGTCAAACAAGCCCCACCAGAATGGTGGAGCCTGTCAGATGAAATTAATAACAGGGCTTATACTGCAAAGCTGTCTGTATCGCTATCAGCAAATACCCGCAGAAAGTACCTCCTCGCACACTTGCCCAATTTTTGCACGAATGGGTACCGCCCGCCAATGCTCGCCTGGAATCAATCCAACTCCTGAAGGGCCTGGGTAAAGGCTGCCCGCACCCGGGCATCAAAGCAGACCACGTATACCTCAGCCGGTTTGCCATTTTTATCCAGAAAGGACTGCAGGGTATCCATCGCAGTATCTGCTGCTTCATCTAAGGGGAAGCCATAGGCCCCACAGCTGATGGCCGGGAAGGCAATGGAGTTGATGTTGTTGGCAATAGCCAGTTCCAGGCTGCGGCGGTAGCAGCTGGCCAGAAAAAGATGCTCGTTGTTGCCGCCCCCTTTCCATATCGGGCCCACTGTATGGATAACAAATTTTGCGGGCAGGTTATAGCCCCTGGTCATGACCGCATTTCCGGTTTTGCAGCCGCCAATTTTTTTGCACTCCTCCAAAAGCTCCGGCCCTGCAGCCCGATGAATAGCCCCATCCACACCGCCGCCGCCCAAAAGGCTTTCGTTGGCCGCATTGACAATGGCGTCCACCTTGAGCGTGGTAATATCGTCACTAATCAACTTGATCATTGCATCCTCCTTGTCTATGATATGCGCCGCCGTTGGGGCAGCAATAAATCGTACAGGCGTGTATGCTGTTGGTATTGTCCTCTGCAGAGAAGGAGGATTGCAAGACAAAAACAGAATGCCCGGCTGTGCTGCCACAACTCCTGCCCGCTTTTTCTGCCCAAAGGTTCTTCGTATGCTCAAAACAATGGCTACCCAGCTCTCCCTGGTTATGCAGGCAGAGGGGAGCACACGTAACCTCTGTTTCCTGGTCAAGTTCTGCATCGCCCTGGTCGTGCTCATCCTAGTGTACACGATTTTGTTCCATTTCATCATGCTCCATGAGGGCAGGGAATACTCCTGGATCACAGGTCTGTACTGGGCCATGACCACCATGTCTACCCTGGGATATGGCGACATCACTTTTGGCAGCGACATAGGTAAAGCCTTCTCTGTCGTAGTGCTGGTGAGTGGCATGGTTTTGCTTTTGATCATGCTGCCCTTTACCTTTATCCAGTTTTTCTACGCCCCCTGGCTGGACGAACAAAACAAGGCCCGGGTGCCGCGTACCGTGCCAGACACCTTGAAAGGCCACGTCATCTTTACACACTTTGATAACGTTGCCGTCAACCTGATTGAAAAGCTCAATCAGTATGACACCAGCCATGTCATTGTCATCCCCGAACTAAGCCGGGCGCTGGAACTGCACGACCGGCGCTACAAGATTCTTTTTGGCGAACTGGACGATCCAGAAACCTACCGTCGCCTGCGGGTGGAGCACGCCGCCATGGTGGTGGTGATGAACAAGGATATCGCAGCCACCAACATCATCTTAACCATCCGCGAGGTCTGCGACACGGTCATGATTGTGACCAATGCGGACCTGGCTGATTCGGTGGATATCCTCAAGCTGGCGGGCAGCACCCATGTGTTCCAGTTTACCCGGTTGTTGGGCAAAGCCCTAGCCCGCCGCGTGCTCGGCGTGAGCATGACCAGCAATATCATCGGCGAATTCGGCCGGCTGCGTATTGCCGAAGTGCCGGCGATGCGCACCTGGATGCAGGGAAAAACCATTGCAGAAACCCGCCTGCGCGAGATGGTGGGGGTGAATGTAGTCGGTATCTGGCAGGAGGGAAAATTCCAGATCCCCACCCCAACCATGCCCATCAGTGAATCCACGGTGCTCATCCTTGCAGGTACCAGGGAACAACTCATTCGGTTTGATCAATCCATCCTGCTTGCGGCTGGAGAAAAATCCGAAGAACATGCGGTGCTCATTCTGGGCGGCGGTCGTGTTGGCCAGGCCGTGGGCGATAATTTGCAGGCACGCAACATAGACTACCGGATGGTGGAAAAGAGGCCCATGCCCGTTAAAAAGGACGAACACATCATCCACGGCAGCGCCGCTGATCTTGACACCCTTTTACAGGCAGGCATCAAGACCACGCCCTCCATTATTATCACCACCCACGACGATGACTTAAACATCTACCTCACCATCTACTGCCGCCGCCTCAGGCCAGATGCGCAGATCATCAGCCGCTCCAGCTTTGACCGCAACATCAACACCCTGCACCGGGCAGGTGCAAACCTGGTCATGTCTTTCAGCTCTCTGGTGACCGCCACTGTCACTAACCTGCTCAAACCAGAACAGACGCTCATGCTGTCTGAAGGACTCAATGTATTCCGGGTGTCTTTAAGCCCCAAACTGGAAGGAAAAAAACTCACTGAAATACGTATACGTGAAAACACTGGTTGCAGCGTGGTTGCAGTCAAACGTGGAGAAGAAATTGATATCAATCCAAATCCAACTGTGCCGCTCAGGCATGAGGATGAATTAGTACTGATTGGCTCGGCTGAATCGGAAAAACTCTACAACGAGCTCTACCCAAGCCAGCCCTTGGCGGCAATCACGGACAGCAGCCTGCTGGAGCATACGGTTGAAGAGGAAATTGAAGAGGAGGTCGAACAGGAAGTCGCGGAACATGTACGCAACTTCAAACGTTGAGTGCCGGTACCGTGCCCACAAACCTGCTAAGGGTTTACTCCCAACTCACCGTCAAATGGGCACCCTGTCTGCTTGCACTGAACGCAAAAGCAAGGAACGTATACGGGCTGCAGGCCATCTTGACCCGGAGAAGTTGATTGCCCTTATCCTTTCCGGCAGGGCTATGGCTAAATTCAACCAGCCTGTTCACCCTGCTGCAGATATACTGTTTGAGCAGTTGAGCAGTACATATTCAAAGAGCGCATTGACACCGGAAGCCATCTTCATGCAGGGAGTTGCCAGCTAGATTGAAAGCCGCGAGGTTCAGCATCTGATTGTGTTACACGATTGCTTGACCGTTGGTTATACCCATAAAGATTCTGCGCCATGCGGGCCAAGCTCTCCAAACTGCTGAGGGATTAATCCTTATTCCTGCCTTATAGCGCGCTCAAGTGCCCAGTGCCTGCTTTGGTCTGGAGCTGAACTAAAAGGCTGCGCTGGCTGCCGCAGTACTCGCATGGCTTTGAGCGTACACGGTACCAATATGAATGCTGCAACAGGAGGTGGTGAATATTCGCCGCCTCTTTTCGTTTGTTGGGACAGCTTTCGATTTGAGCATAGACAGCACTGCGGCGGGCGAGTAGCGCAGTGCAAATTGCTCACTTTTCGTCTGTCGTGCTGAAGCGTCCATCGCTCTGCTGGTCCACTGCCCTTTCAGCTTTATCTTCCAACCAGCCACAGCGGACTTGTTCAGATTCCTCAAATGCAGGCACATAGGGTTTAATGTCCAGCACTGGCGTGCCATCCAGCAAATCCACGCCCATAACGACAAGACCATCGCTTGTTACCGCCTTGAGCTGCAGCACAGAAAGGCCTATGGAATTGGGACGATTGGGTGCACGGGTGGCAAAGAGGCCGCGCTGCACTGTATCAAGAAAGGGTGTAACCATAAGCTTGTAGCCGCTGTGTCTGTGCAGATGGCAAAGCACATAGATATGCGAAAATCCATCCAGATCATGCAGGCCTTCCCGGAACTGTGGGTAGATCTCGATCCATCCTTCCACCTCAGGTGCGCCTTTGGGCTGGATGGGCATGCCACGTAAACTGGTAAAAGGCGAATGGATGCAGCCAATGGGATAATAGATAATTTCCATAATATTCAGCGTAGTTGTAGATTATTATGCCAGTTGCAGATCAAAAATACGGTCAGGAAGTGGCAAAGATGGTGCGGGCAAGCCATTCCAACCTTCTCCATCATCCCCCGTCGTGCTCTCCCCTGCGGAGCCACCGCCACTGCGGGAGCTTATGCCAAGGCTCAGTTTCAGCAATCATGTTGGCCGCTATTGCCGTGAACATGAAGAACGGCTTACCGATGGCTCGGAG
This sequence comes from Desulfobulbaceae bacterium, assembly GCA_012744275.1. Lineage (GTDB taxonomy): Bacteria > Desulfobacterota > Desulfobulbia > Desulfobulbales > Desulfobulbaceae > Desulfobulbus. The sequence goes on along the minus strand of JAAYIE010000129.1, from coordinate 33,741 downwards.
CATCAAATCAGGTACGGCCTGGCGTGCTGGGAAAACGATCATTGGCAGTATGTCAGTGTGCCAAAACATCAAGACACCGTCTTACAGGCTGAAAATTTCAGTGCAGAAAAGTATATGCCCGTGATGGGAGAGGAGGAAGAAAGCAGTTTTCACGCCCTGATCGATGAGCTTATTCAAGGCACACTATTATCCCTGAGGACGAAGCACGATTAATCAGCAACGGTTGGAAAAAACAGATCTAAGTTTCTTGCTGAAGTGTTTTCGATGTTTATCCTCAAAGGAGACCACCAGAGAAAAAACCTGGCTTAGATCTGACCTGACAGACACTTGAAAAAACTGATAGGGGTCAGAACACGTCGTAACTATTGCATTTTAAGTGTCTGGCATTAGCTCTAACCCGCTGGACACACTTTGGTGTAGGCCTCTGCATCATACTTCTTTTGCCACTTGCCCCATCCTAGGGCTGAGCCTGAAACACACCCTTTCCTGTTGCAGTTTGTGATCGTCGTCATGTTGTCTGTACACAGAAAAGCCCTGCCGGAAAATCCCCGGCAGGGCTTTTTTCAGTCTACAGCTATCTCAAAAACCGCTTATTCGGCTTCGAGTGCTTTAGCCCAGGCCTTGAGCATCTTCCATGCCCGGTCTACGTCTTCCTGGGATTTCTTCATCAATTCATCTGCTTGCTCAGGATTGGCTATCTTGAGCATGCGATACCGGTTTTCATTCATGGCATAGTCGGCAAAGCTGATGGTCGGCTCTTTGGAGTCGATCACCATCGGGTTTTTGCCTTCTTTCTCCAGATCCGGATTGTAACGGTACAATGACCAGTGACCGCACTCAACTGCCTTCTTCTGCTGCTCCAGTCCCATAGCCATGTTGATTCCATGGTTGATGCAGTGTGAATAGGCGATGATCAAGGACGGGCCGTTATACGCCTCGGCCTCCTGGATGGCGCGGATAGCCTGCTGCGGATTTGCCCCAATGGAGATACGGGCCACGTATACGTTTCCAAAGGTGGAGAAGATCATACCCATGTTCTTCTTGGGCGCAAGCTTGCCGCCAGCCGCAAACTGCGCAACCGCAGCACGCGGGGTGGATTTAGACATCTGGCCACCGGTGTTGGAGTACACCTCAGTGTCGAGCAGGAGAATGTTAACGTTCTGGCCAGAGGCAAGCACGTGATCCACACCGCCGTAACCGATATCATAGCCCCAGCCGTCGCCACCGATGATCCACACGGATTTCTTCACCAGGTAATCGGCCACATGATAGAGCCGCTTGGCAATAGCGCTCTTTTTCTTGCCCAGAGCCGCTTTCAGCTCATCAACCCGGGCGCGCTGCGCTTCGATTTCTTCCTGGGTATCCTGCTTGGCATCGAAAATGGAATCAGCCAGTTGCTTGTCGACTATCTTGTCGGCAACAGCCTTCTCCAAAAGCTCTACGGCCTGCATACCAAGCTTGTCCACTGCCTGACGCATACCAAGGCCGTGCTCAGCATTATCTTCAAAAAGCGAGTTGGACCAGGCCGGACCACGACCGTCTTCGCGCTGCGCATACGGGGTGGTGGGCAGGTTGCCTGAGTAGATGGACGAGCAACCGGTGGCGTTGGAGGCCAGCATGCGATCGCCAAAGAGCTGGGTAACCAGCTTGATGTACGGGGTTTCGCCACAGCCGGCGCAGGCACCGGAGAACTCGAACAAAGGCCGCTTGAACTGGCTACCCTTAATGGTGCCAACATTGATGAGTTTTTCATCAACTTCCGGCAGGGCCAGGAAGGTCTTCCAGTGGGGGGCTTCACGTTCACGCAGTTCCAAAGTGTTCGTTTCCATGAACAGGGCGCGCTCTTCGGTTCTCTTGCCTTCGGCGTCTTTCTTGCGACCCGGGCACACGCTCACGCACAGGGTACAACCACAGCAGTCCGGAGTTGAAACCTGGATGGTGAACTGCATATCCTTGAATTCTTTACCAATGGCGTCGACGGTCTTGAAGCTTGCATCTGCACCCGCCTCTTTCAGGGCTTCAGGCGTTGCTACCTTCATGCGGATACAGCCATGCGGACATACCAAGGAGCAGCGACCACACTGAATACAGGCTTCCGGATTCCACTGGGAAACCTGAACCGCGATGTTGCGCTTCTCCCACTGAGTGGTGGCGGTCGGCCAGCGGCCATCCGCAGGCATCTCGGAAACCTTAATCTGCTCGCCACGGCCTTCCATCATCTTAGCAGTTACCTGCTTGACGAAATCGGGTGCCTCTTCCGGCACGATGGGCGGCATCTCATGACCGGTTACCTTCTTGGGAATCTTGACCTCATGGATGTTCTCAATGGCACCGTCCACTGCGCCATAGTTCATCTGTACAACCTTGTCACCCTTGATGCCATAGGTCTTCTTGATGGCACGCTTGATAGCGGCAATAGCCTCATCCTTGGACAGAATGCCGGAAATTCTAAAGAAGGCGGTCTGCATGATCATGTTGATGCGTGCGCCCAAGCCAAGGGCCTGACCCAGCTTCACTGCATCAATGATGAAGAATTTGGCTTTCTTCTCGATCAGCTGTTTCTGCACCAGGGCGGGCAGATGCTCCCAGATTTCATCCTTGCCGTAGGTGGTGGTCAAGAGGAAGGTGCCGCCATTATCCAGATTGGCCAGCATGTCGTAGCTGTCCAAAAAGGCAAAATTGTGACAGGCGATAAAGTTTGCCTTGTTGATCAGGTACGGGGCAACAATCTGGTTTTTGCCAAAACGCAAGTGGGATACGGTCATTGAGCCGGACTTCTTGGAGTCGTAAACAAAGTATCCCTGCGTAGAGTTATCGGTCTCACCGCCGATGATTTTGATGGTATTCTTGTTGGCGCCAACCGTACCGTCGGAACCAAGGCCGTAGAACATGGCACGATAGACATCGTCACCTTCAATATTGAAGGAGGAATCGTAGCTCAGGCTGGTGAAGGTAACGTCATCGTTGGGGCCGACACAGAATTTTTTCTTAGGTGCAAAGGAGGCCATGTTGTCGAAAATCGCCTTGACCATGGCCGGGCTGAATTCAGCGGAACCAAGACCGTAACGGCCGTTAAACATGACCGGGGCGATCATGGTCGGGTTGGCTTCTTCTGCTTCAGCTACAGCTGCACGTACATCCAAATAGAGCGGCTCGCCAATGGCGCCCGGCTCCTTGGTACGGTCCATAACTGTGATACGCTCTACCGTGGGAGGCAGCGCGTTCACCATGGCTGTACCATCAAAGGGACGGAACAGACGTACAATAACCAGGCCCACCCTTTCACCCTGGGCTACCATGTGCTCCACGGTGGAAGCTACGGTAAGCGCGCCAGAGGCCATAATAACAACAACATCGGTCGCGTCGGGGGCGCCGATGTAATCAAAGAGATGATACTGCCGGCCGGTCAACTGGGCGAACTTGTCCATGGTCGCCTGCACAATGGCCGGGGTTGCGTTGTAATATTTGTTGACCGTCTCACGGCCGATAAAGTTAACATCGGGGTTCTGGGCAGTACCAGCAAGGGACGGGCGGTCGGGCGTGAGGGCGCGTTGGCGATGCTCAATGACCTTATCTTCATCAACCATGGCGCGCATGTCGTCCATGGTCAGCTCTTCAATCTTCATCACCTCATGTGAGGTACGGAAGCCGTCGAAGAAATGGATGAAGGGGATTCTGGAGGCAAGGGAAGCCTGGGTAGCGATGAGGGCAAAATCCTGCGCTTCCTGCACATCCTGGGAGCAAAGCATGCCCCAGCCGGTCTGGCGGGCAGCCATAACATCACCGTGGTCACCAAAGATGGACAGACCCTGGCAGGCAATGGCGCGAGCAGTAACATGGAAAACGGTCGGGGTTAATTCACCGGCGATCTTGTACATATTGGGGATCATGAGCAACAGACCCTGGGAGGCGGTGAAGGTGGTGCACAATGCACCTGCACCAAGAGAGCCGTGGATTGAACCGGCAACACCAGCCTCGGACTGCATCTGCGAAATAACCGGGATGGATCCCCAGATATTTTCCTGCTTTGCATTGGCCTTGGCGTCCGCCTCGGCAGCCATCGGAGAAGACGGCGTGATGGGGTAAATTGTAATGACTTCACTGGTGGCATACGCGACATGCGTACATGCCTGGTTTCCGTCAATGGTGACCATTTTCCGAGACATAAGCTCATTCTCCTTCAATGCTGTTTTGGTGTTAACCGACAGTCTCACTGCGGCAGACAAAAACAAAGAACTCAATAAGGCATGAAATATCGACTCAGGCCGTGGCAGCTAACAGCCACGGCCCGCTCAACTTGCGCAGCCAAGCCGCGCCGGGCCAAGCGTTCCATCCCCTTGAAGAAACAGACAGAAATGACTAACAAGTAGTGAGCCTACTCGAAATAACCCTGTTATGCAATCCTAAAGCGCGCGCCTTTTCTCATGGTTTTTCCAAACACAGACTATGAGCTATCCAACCATGCTTGTCGTCTTGCTTGCGCTGTTTGCCGATGCCTGGGACAGGGGCATAATGAAAGCCGGATTCCCCCGAAGGAAAACCCGGCTTTCATTGTGACTACCTGGCAGTATTCACTCCTCCTGGCAGTTTTACTCCTGCACCACCTGAATACCTTCCAAAAGCCAATTTTCCGTACGCACGGGTCGGGCCCAGGTCCATTCCTCGGCAAATTTGACCGGTTCGGTCGTGCTGCCTTCAACAACTGCACCACTACGTTCATCAACGGTGTAGTCGAGCAGATTCGCAGTAAAGAGCACGGTGACATAATCTTCCTTGCCATCGCTGCCCGCATCCACAATTTCCACCTTGCGGATGGCGATACTCTCCAGCTTATTCAGTTGACCCTTTTCTTCCAGTTCCTTGAAGTGCCCTGCGTACTCAGCAGCCAGTTGCTCGCCAAGTAAATGGCGGTACGAAGCGAGATCGCGCCGCATCCAGCCAGCCTGCACCTTGAAAAAAACATCCGAGGCAACTTCTAGAAAATGCGCCTCATCAAAGCCAGGGTCTGTACGGCGCACCGCGGCAAGCCCCTTGTCCGGGCCGGGGATATCCTGAATGGGCGGCACGTTATTGTCCTGACCAAATGACGGTGGAAATCCGCCGCCCTGGCTTGGTGGCGGCCCATAACCTGGCGACGATGAGCCTGCGGGCTTCCGGACAAAGCGGCGGTAGAAAAAATAGCCTGCCACGCCTAAAAGCAGAAGCGGTAGAATCCCCATACCGCTGCCGCCCATGCCAAACATGGATCCAAAAAGCATGGCACCCAAGGCGCCGCCTGCAAGACCGCCAAGCAGGCCGCGGCCAAAGCCACCACCCTGTTGCTGCTGCGCGCCCCGATTCTGCTGCATCTGACTGGGAGACTGTTGCGGGCTCTGTTTTTGCGCAGGCGCGCTACGAAATGAACGGCCGCCGCCACGCGAGCGGGCATCCGCATCGCTTGCCATCATGCTCCAATCTACCGCGGCAAACACGAATAACAGCATGAGGACAGGACTCAATCGTTTAACTAATGTGTACATGTGCATAAAACCTCGCATTGTTCGATGGGAAGGAATTTTTTAACAGTTCAGCCGGCATTGCAATCGGCAGATATCTACGCCCCTACCCGGTTTTCCCGTACTTTTGCAAACAAAGCGGGTCGACCTTCAAGACGCAGATCATGGTTTACGCGGTTTATTCACGCGCCTATGGTCTGGTTTGCCGCCTGTTCAGCTTGTGATTGCACTAACCACCGCATCCAGCCCTTCGGGCGTATCCGCCTGGAGACAAAGCACCTTCGAATCCTTGGGTAGAATCTTCTTCACCATACCACTGAGGACGGCTTTGGGGCCGAGTTCAACAAAGAGTTCAACGCCATCGGCCACCATGGTTTCGACAATCTCCAGCCACCGCACCTTGGAGGCAATCTGGTAGGCCATGGTCTCTCGTATCCGCTCGGGGCTCCTTTCCAAACCAGCGCTGACATTAAACAGTACCGGTAGATTGGGCGCACGGAAATCTATCCGCGCCATAAAAGCGGCAAAATCATCCACCGCACCAGCCACCAGCGGGCTGTGATTGGCTACGCTAACCTTAAGCGGGATGGCTTTTGCGCCTTTAGCCTTGCACAAAGCAGCGGCTGCCGCCAAACCAGCGGCATCCCCGGAAAGAACAACCTGCTCTGCGGTATTGTGATTGGCTACGACCGCCACCCCCTCAAAGCTGCTATTGCGGAGCAGACCTTCCACAGTGGCCAAATCTATCCCCAAAATAGCAGTCATGCCACCTGGATTGCGTGCACCTTCACGCTCCATGAGCTCGCCGCGTTTGGTAACCAGAGCGAGGGTATCTTCCAGAGTAAGTACGCCGGCTGCATAGAGTGCAGAATATTCGCCCAGGCTATGGCCGGCGACAAAAAGTGGCTGCCAGTCTGGCAAGCGTTTACACAGCTGTTGCCAGCACATTAGGTTGACGGCTGTAAGCGCCGGTTGCAGGTAGAGAACGCGGGTCAGTTCATCCAGGGGGCCATCAAAGGAAAGCCTGCGTAGTGGAAAACCAGAAATGCGTTCTGCTGTATCCATAATAAGCGCCGCCTCGGTGTCTGCTTCGACCAAGGCCTTGCCCATCCCCAAATACTGTGATCCCTGTCCGGGAAATAATACTGCGGTCTTTTTCATAATTATTCTAAATTATTCTCTTAAACAGATGGTACCTGCAAGCGTAATTTTTTTTCCCGCCGGGGCTCCAGCATCAGCGAGTTGAGCAGGAAAAGCGCGACTCCCACATTGATAGCCGCATCGGCGATATTAAAGGCGGGCCAGTGGGCAGAACCTATGTAGACATCTAAAAAATCGATAACGTAGGCAAAGCGTATACGGTCGGTCAGGTTACCAGCTGCCCCGCCTGCTATCAATGCCAAAGCCACGGTATAAAGTCGGTCGTTTTTGCCGATACGACGCTGGGCAACAGCAATAACCGTCAAGGCGATGACATTGACAGTCACAAAAAAAACCTGGCGCCAGAGCGCGGGCTGTCCGGCCAGAATACTGAAGGCAGCACCGTTATTGGTGAGGAAGGTGAAGTTAAAAAAGCCGGGAATAATTTCACGGCTCTCGTACAGGACAAAGTTGGTGATAATCCACCACTTGCTGAGCTGATCCGCCACCAGAGCGACAAGGAAAACAGCGACAAAAAGCATATCAGCTCCCGCTAAGCGCAACCACCACTTCCGCGCAACGACTGCACAGGGTCGGATGTTCGCCTGACTCGCCCACTGTCGGGCTGAAACACCAACAGCGTTCGCATTTCGTACCTGGTGCGGCCTGTACTGCCACGCGCAGGCCTTCTATGCCCTCTACCTCGATAAACGATGCACCCTTTTCTGGCTCGACCAGCTTAAGGCTGGATACAATGCACAGTTCCTGCAAGAGCCCCCTGTTTTCTTCCACCAGTTGCCGCCACTCCGATCCGGCTTGAACCAGCACCTCCGCATCCAGGGAGAGACCAATCAGTTTATCGCGCCGGGCTGTTTCCAGCACCTTGGTTATGGCGCTGCGCAGATGCAGCAGACGCTGCCAGCGCAGATCCAATTCGGCATCCCTGGGAATATCATTCAACTCTGGTGCCTGCGCAAAAAAGACTGAACAGGAAAAATCGTCCGACTCCTCTCCCTGCTCATACAGGTGCTGCCAAGCTTCCTCTGCTGTAAAACAAAGGATGGGTGACATCAAACGCAAAAGGCCATCAAGAATACGGTGGATAACCGTCTGCGCCGCCCGGCGGCCCGAATCGCTGGGAGCCGAACAATACAAGCGATCTTTCAGAACATCCAGATAGATGCTGGAAATGGTGGTACCACAGAAGGTGAAGAGCGCGTGGTAGACCGTATGGAATTCATAACGTTCATAGGCCTGGCAGACACGGCGGCTCAACTCGGCAAATCTGCCCAGGGCCCAGCGGTCAATCTCTGCCAGTTCGGCATAGGCTACGCTGTCCTTTTCCGGATCAAAATCATAGAGATTACTCAGCAAAAAGCGCAGGGTATTGCGCATTTTTCGGTAAGCATCGGTCACATGCTTGAGGATTTCATCTGATACCTTAATATCATCTTGGTAGTTTTCGCTCGACACCCACAAGCGCAGCACCTCGGCACCGTATTTATCGATCACCTCCTGAGGCGCAACCACATTGCCGACCGACTTGGACATCTTCTTGCCCTGGCCGTCCACCACATAGCCATGGGTAAGCACGCCGGTGTAGGGCGCTCGTCCTCGTGTGCCCACCGAGGTGAGCAAGGAAGAATGGAACCAGCCCCGGTGCTGGTCACTGCCTTCAAGGTACAAATCCGCCGGAGAACGGAGCTCTTCCCGCTCTTCCAGCACTGCTGCATGGCTGGTGCCGGAATCAAACCACACATCTAAAATATCTGTTTCCTTACGAAATTCGCTTGAGCCACAACTGCAGCTCGTTCCGGCAGGAACAAAATCTGCAGCCTCGTGCTTGAACCAGGAGTCCGCACCTTCCTTGCGGAAGAGTTCGTCGATACGTGCACACACCGTCTCATCTTTCAGCACTGCCTCGCACTGCGTGCAGGTGAGCACGGTCAGCGGCACGCCCCAGGTACGCTGTCGGGACAGGCACCAGTCCGGCCGGGCCTCAATCATGCTGTAGATGCGTTGCTGACCCCAGGCTGGCGTCCAGGTGACCTGTTTAATGGCAGCCAGGGCCTTTTGTCGCAAATCCAGCTTCTCCATGGAGATGAACCACTGCGGTGTGGCCCGGTATATGACCGGTTCCTTGCAGCGCCAACAATGGGGATAACTGTGGCGGATTTCTTCAGTTTTTTCCAGGGCGCCGCTTACACGCAGATCAGCAATGATGGTGCTGTTCACCTCAGGCACTTGCTCACCGGCGTATTTACCGGCCTCGGCGGTGAAACGGCCCTCGTCATCCATGGGCGAAAGGATATCCAAGCCATAACGCAGACCTGTTTGATAGTCGTCTGCCCCATGGCCGGGTGCGGTATGGACACAGCCGGTACCGGAATCATCGGTCACATAATCTGCCAACACCAAAAGCGAATCGCGCTCCATGAAGGGATGGCTGCAGTGTTTGCCTTCAAAGACCGGGGCCGTAATGGTGGCAAGGATACGCCAATCCTTTTTGCCAAAGGCTTGCATACAGCTTTCCACCAGTTTACTCGTGATGATGAGTACCTCTCCATCCACCTCAACCGCAGCGTATTGAAAATCTGGATGCAGGGCTATGGCCAGGTTGGCGGGCAGGGTCCACGGTGTGGTAGTCCAGATCAGCACAGACACTTTTTTCCCGTCAAGCTCTGGCGCAAGCTCGGCAGGATCGCCTTTGTAGGGAAATTTCACATAGATGGAAGGCGAGGTATGGTCGGCATAATCCACCTCAGCCTCGGCCAGGGCGGTCCCACAAGTAGCGCACCAGTATACGGGTTTCTTTGCCCGGATGACTGCGCCTGAAAGAAGAAACTTGTTGAACTCGCGGGCAATCACCGCCTCATAACCATAACTCATGGTTTGGTAGGGATTGTCCCAGTCACCGAGCACACCCAGGCGTTTAAACTGTTCCCGCTGAATCTTGATCCATTTTTCCGCATAACGGCGACAGGCGGCACGTTTGCTTAATAGAGGAATGCTGCGCTTTTTTTCACCAAGCTCCAAGTCAACATTATGCTCAATGGGCAGACCATGGCAATCCCAACCAGGCACATAGGGCGCGTTGAAGCCCAGCAGCCGGCGTGAACGCAGGATTATATCCTTCAACACCTTGTTAAAAGCCGTGCCCAAGTGAATATTGCCATTGGCGTAAGGGGGGCCATCGTGCAGCACGTAGAGCGGTTTACCCGCTGCACGAGCCTGCAGCTTGTCGTAAAGCCGCGCCTTTTCCCAGCGTTTGAGTACCTGCGGCTCCCGCTGGGTAAGGTTGGCCTTCATCTTGAATTTGGTTTGCGGCAGATTGAGGGTTTCCCGGTAGTCCATAATAATGTGATCATAACAAGACCAGGCCAGCATGGCTGCGGGAAGATGCAGCACGCCTGTCTGTCAAAAAAAGATAATAGAGTGAACGTAAGCAAAAAAATGTACTCAGAGCGCGCTGATAATGCAAGAAAGAAGACTTGGCAAGCTGTCCAGATGACCTCCCCTGTCTGGAGATATGCAGGCACACAGTTAAAGAAATGTGAAGCACGACAAAGAGATACTTTTCCTGTACTGACTCATAGATAATCAATAGAAAAGGGAATATACAGACCCGCCCATTTGTCCGCATATTCCCTTTACACAGCCTTACATCAGCGCAGCAAATTCTTACCTTTACTGTTTACTAAAGGTAAGACTATTGGCATCTCTGCCCCGGTCAATGAGGATATGGTCCCCTTCCTCGAATTTGCCTTCCAATATCTCCAAAGCCAGCGGATCTTCAATGTGCCGCTGGATGGCCCGCTTGAGCGGTCGCGCGCCAAAGGCCGGATCATAACCGCTGTCTATAAGGACCTGTTTGGACTCCTTGGTGAGGGTAACCTTGATCTTGCGTTCAGCCAGTCTTTTACTCATCCTGCGCACTTGAATATCCACAATCTGGAGCAGGTCTTCCTTGCTCAAACCATGGAAAGTAATGATTTCATCCACCCGGTTCAAAAACTCCGGCTTAAACTGGCGCCGTAGCATCTCATCCACCTGTTTGCGCATCTCCTCCGGATCAATTTGTGCCAGTTCCATAATAACATGACTGCCCAGGTTAGAAGTCATGATGAGGATGGTGTTCTTAAAATCCACAGTGCGGCCCTTGCCATCGGTCATACGGCCATCATCAAGCACCTGCAACAGCACGTTGAACACATCCGGGTGCGCCTTTTCAATTTCATCGAGCAGGATGACGGCATAGGGCCGCCTCCGTACCGCCTCGGTGAGCATGCCGCCTTCGTCATAGCCGACATAGCCCGGAGGTGCGCCGATAAGCCGCGCCACCGAGTGCTTCTCCATGTACTCCGACATATCGATGCGGATCATGGCGTGCTCGGAATCAAAGAGAAAATCTGCCAGGCTGCGGGCCAGTTCCGTCTTACCAACACCTGTCGGGCCAAGAAAAATAAAACTGCCCAAGGGCCGATCCGGATCCTGCAAACCTGCGCGCGCACGTCGCACTGCATTGGCCACTGCGGTAATGGCCTCCTTCTGGCCAATGACCCGCTGACCGAGCATGTTTTCGGCCTGCACCAGTTTTTCCTTCTCGCCTTCCAGGAGCTTGTCCACCGGAATACCGGTCCACTTGGCCACCACTGCGGCAATATCCTCGGGCGAAACCTCTTCCTTCAGCATCTGGTCCTGCTCTTGAATTTCGCCAAGGCGACTGTTGGCCGCTTCCAGATCCTTTTGCAACTGCACGATCTGTCCGTAACGAATTTCCGCCACCTTGCTCAAGTCGCCCGCCCGTTCTGCCCGCTGCTCCTCCATGTGAGCCTGGTCGATTTTGGCCTTGATGTCGCGGATGGATTGGATGATATCTTTTTCCAAAGTCCACTGGCCTTTCATGGCATTCAGTGACTCATCCAGATTGGCTAATTCTTCCTTGACCCGCTCAAGCCGCTCACGGGAGGCAGCGTCCTTTTCCTTGCGCAGGGCCTCCTGCTCGATCTCAAGGGTCACTCGCTTGCGTTCGAGCTGATCAATTTCCGTAGGCATGGAATCAATTTCAATGCGCAGGCGCGAGGCAGCCTCGTCAATAAGATCAATGGCCTTGTCCGGCAGAAAACGGTCGGTAATATAGCGGCTTGATAAAACCACCGCCGCCACCGTGGCCGCATCCTGAATACGCACGCCATGGTGTACCTCGTATTTCTCCTTGATGCCGCGCAGGATAGCGATGGTGTCCTCCTCGCTGGGTTCCTGCACCAAAATCGGCTGGAAGCGGCGCTCAAGGGCCGCATCCTTCTCGATATACTTGCGGTATTCGTCCAACGTAGTCGCGCCCACGCAGTGGAGTTCACCCCGCGCCAGGGCCGGTTTGAGCATGTTGGAGGCGTCCATGGAGCCCTCTGCCGCACCTGCACCCACCAGGGTGTGAATTTCGTCAATAAAGAGGATCAATTCATCGGAACGATTCTCCACCTCCTTGAGCACTGCCTTGAGCCGATCTTCAAACTCGCCCCGGTATTTGGCGCCCGCAACGAGCGCACCAAGATCAAGTGTAATAACCTGCTTGTTGCCCAAAGAAGACGGCACATCCCCATTGACGATGCGCAGGGCCAGGCCTTCGGCAATGGCGGTCTTGCCCACACCCGGCTCGCCAATGAGCACCGGGTTGTTCTTGGTGCGGCGCGACAGCACCTGGATAACCCGACGGATTTCCTCATCACGACCAATGACCGGATCAAGCTTGCCCAAACGGGCCACATCGGTAAGGTTACGACCGTATTTTTCCAGGGCCTGGTATTTCTCTTCCGGATAGGGGTCGGTTACCCGCTGATTACCGCGCACTGCCATCAGGGCTTTCAAAAAAGTTTCGTTGGTAATGCCCTGGCGCTTGAGCGCGGCACTTACCTTCAGGGAGCTGTCTGCCAAGACCGTCATAAACAGGTGTTCCTGGCTGACATACTCATCCTGCATATTGGCTGCGGTCTTAAAGGCCTGTTCCAAAATAGCCCGAAACTTAGCCGAAGCGTAACTTTGTCCCACACCTGACCCGCTCACTTTGGGCAGCTCCGCGATGACCGCATTGACTTCGGCCAGCACTATACTGGGGGTCAGGCCCATCTTCTGCAACACCGGCACCACCACCCCGCCGGGCTGCTCCAAGATAGCCTTCACCAAATGTTCGGGCTGCAACTCCTGGTTGTTGCCGCTTTGCGCAATATTTTGCGCGGCTTGAATGGCCTCCTGCGATTTCAGGGTAAATTTATCCAGCTGCATGGTCTCTCCTGTAAAAATATTCTAAAGATTTTTGTGAAATTAGTCTGTTAAATCCAGAGGATACAATAAGGGCAATACAGACCTCGTCAAGTCTTACAAAAAAGAAAGATTCTCTTTAATGCGGATAATTATTTTCATTTTCCCGTTGTCCTAATCCCTGCAAGGGGCCCGGTTGCTCCACGCAAAATGATTGCAGGCTCTACTGCTATTAGGTAAAATTGTTACTTTGAATTAATTGTGCCCCCTTCCCTCTGATCATACTTGTTCCCATGCAGAAAACCATACTTCAACTATCCTGCCTCGTGCTTGTCCTCGTTAGCCTGCATCCGCTTACTGGCCGCGCTGCGGTTGTTGACCGTAACGTTGCCATAGTCAATAACGACACCATCACCCTCTCCGAGGTCAATGAACTGGCCAAGCCTTACTTCGACCAGGTTCGAGCCCAGGTTCCTGCTGATCAGCAGTCCGAAGCCATGGCCCAGGCCAGACGCATGGTGGTGGAACGGCTCATTGACAAACGGCTGGTTGCCCAAGAAGCCGCCAAGCGCAACCTGAGGGTTTCCGATGCCGAACTTGACGGCGCTTTGCAGCAACTCTTGCTCAGCAGAAATGTTACGCCCGATGAATTTCAGCAAGAGTTGCAGAATATAGGGCTGAGCGAAAAACAGTACCGGGAAGAACTGCGCGACCAGGTGCTCAGCAGCAAGGTGATTAACGCGGTCGTTCGCTCCAAAGTGCTGATCTCTGAAGATAAAATACTGGAGCACTACCGCAGCCAAAACAAAAGTGGCGCTGCTTCGGGGATGTACAACCTGCTGCAGATCGGAATTACATGGGGCGTACCGGATAAAAGCGGGAAAACCTTGACGAAGCAGCAGGCAAAGGAGAAAATAGAACTGATACATCGTCAACTCCTTGACGGTTCCGACTTCGCCACCGAGGCAAAAACACACTCTAATTTGCCATCAGCCGATGATGGTGGTATCCTCGGTAATTTCCGTCTGCAGGACATGGCCGCCCCCATTCGCGCTGCAGTAGAGAACCTCGGCGTACAGGACATCAGCCCGGTAGTGGAACAGGAGCCCAGCTTTTTGATTTTTAAGCGAATAGCATCACCTGCTTCCTCCATAAGCGAGCAGGAGCAGCAGGCAGCCAATGTGCCAAACCCGGTCGAAAGAGAGCAAATCCACCAGCAGCTCCTTCAGGAAGAAATGGAAAAGCGTCTCGACCAGTGGGTACAGGGTCTGCGCAGCAAGGCATACATACGAATTTTCTAAGGTTCGAACAGGTGTATTACGCAAGCGCGGATGCCCTTTTGAGGAACAACCGATGACCACGCCACTCACTGACACTGAAGCGCAACATGCTGCGCCACCATCTGCAGGCGCAACCCTGCGAATGGCCCGGGAAAAAGAGAGGCTGAGCCTTCAGGATGTTGCCGATGCCACCCGTATCTCCCTGGTTAATTTGCAGGCCATAGAACGCGCCGATTACGACCGTTTGCCTGCTGATACCTACACGCGTGGCTTTGTACGCTTGTATGCCGAATATATTGGCCTCGACGGCCCGGATCTGGCCGAGCGTTTTTTGCAGGAGCGGGGTCATAGCCACAGAGCCTGCCTTAACACCAACTTCCTCAGCAGCGACTGGCTGCATGTCAGAAAGCTCGCCGAACCAACCAGGCTCACCCCTGTTGCCAGTGCCCTGATCCTGCTGGCCTTCATTGTGTTTGTGGTCAGCATATTCTGCTTATATACCGGCTGGAATCCCTTCTCCTACTTCGTCCATAAGGTCCGCACCATCCCCGCCTCCAGTACACTTGCCTATCATCCAGCCCATCCTCAAACCAGTGCCGCCGCCACCACAAAGGCTCTTCATTTGGAAGTACATTTCCTCAAGGATACTGAGATAATCCTGCAATTGGACGGCGACAGCGTTTCCAAGGAAACCTTTGTCAAGGAAAGTAAGGTCAACTGGGAGGCAAATTCATCCATTCGCATAGAATTTGTCGAGCCCCACAGCGCTGAATTACGTGTCAATGGGCAACCGCTCGGCTTTCCTACCCAAGCAAACGGACAGTACAAGCTCAGCCTCAGGGCTGCTCCATCTGCGTCATGACACCATCTGCCGGCGATGGGCTGATCCTGCGCATCGCCCCCCATGGCGAGAGCGACAAGCTGGTTACCTGGTACAGCCCCCAGTCTGGACGCATCACCGCCATAGCCAAAGGTGCGCAAAAGAGTAAAAAGCGCTTCAGTAACAAACTAGAACCCTTCTCCCAGCTCTGTTTGTACTATCGCCCGCCGCGCAGTGCCTCGGGTCTCCATTTTTTGGAAGACGCCGACCTTATCCATGCCAATATCCAGGTGCGGCAGCAGTATTCCAAGTACTTGGCTGCTTGTTGCATCAGTGAACTGACCCTCTGCTTCACCAGGGAATTGGATGCGGACAGTCGCATCTATACCATGCTGATCTGGGCCATGGCCGAAATCAATCGGAATGATAGATTTTATAAATACCCTCTTTTTTTCCACCTGAGACTGCTGCAATTGGCAGGTTACAAGCCCGATTTTACAACCTGTTGTCGATGTGGCAATCCTATTACCGAAGCCGGCAGTGTCTGTTTGCCTCCACAAGGGCCTAGCGGGGCTGCCCTCACTTGTGGCAGCTGTCGGCCAGTGCAGGCGGCGGAAGCAAACATCCTGTCCCTGCAGACCCTGCGTATGCTGGACTTCGCCCAGCATACCGACCTGCTCACCCTGCGCAAACTGCAACCGTCGCCATCCTGTATCATGGAGGGTCTCGACATGCTCCAACTCTATTCACAACATCTGCTGCAGACAGACATGCACGCCTGGCGCATACTGCGCCGACAACTCATGTACTCACATTAATCCGGGTTTGACAGTCGCCAAAACAGTGCACTCGCCTGCATCTGATTCCAATTCCAAATCATAGCTGCTCTATCAGGTAAGGAAAATATGACACAAACGTACACTGATACGTTTCGGCGTATTTTTCAAAACCGGCACAGAGAGCGTTTTCATACAAGATTGGGATGAAACAATGCTTCCATACGGGATATATTCGTTTCTTGACAGCCTCACTAAAGTGATCTAAGCATGCTTACTTGGACTGTTGTCGTCTTCTCAACCGCACTCACCAACTTCGTAGCAGGCTGAGCGCAGATCCTTTTTCACCGTAATCTATCCATGAATCGTTCAGGTCTTTTAATCACCATCCTCATGGGGTGCCTCGCTGCATTGCTCTGGAATGTGGTCAATTCTCCCAATATGGAGCCGCCCTGGCCGCCAAAGATTCAGGGATTTTCCTTCTCGCCCTACCGCGGCGAACAAACGCCCGTCAAACATCAGCTACCCACTGTGGAGCAGATTGACGCCGACCTCGCCCTGCTTGAGGGCAAGACGCACGCAGTTCGTACCTACAGTATGGAAGGAACGCTGGCGGAGATACCCAGACTGGCGGCAGCCCGACAGATCAATGTGGCGCTCGGCGCCTGGATAGACAAGGACAAGGAGACCAACGACAAGCAGCTGAACAGGCTTGTTGAAGTATTCCAACAGTATCACAAGAACATAGTACGGGTCATTGTCAGTAACGAGGCCATCCTCAGAAAGGATATTACGGTCGATGAAGCCATCAGCTACCTGAAACGGGTTAAACAGAAGGTGTGGGCGCCGGTCAGCCTGGCTGAACCATGGCATATCTGGCTGCAAAACCCGAAACTGGCCGAGCATGTGGATTTCATTACTATCCACCTGCTGCCCTACTGGGAAGCAGTACCCAACGATCTTGCTGTGCAGTACTGCGTGGATCGTTACGAAGAAATCCGCCGCGCCTTTCCGGACAAACACGTTGTCATCGGTGAGGTTGGCTGGCCGAGTTCGGGACGTATCCGCCAGGGAGCTATCGCCTCTCCGGCCAACCAGGCCACTTTTCTCCGCCGTTTTCTCGATGTGGCCGGGAAAAACAACTACACCTACTACATTATGGAGGCCTTTGATCAGCGCTGGAAAGGCCTGGAACTAGAAGGTGCGGCAGGCGCATACTGGGGTGTCTATAACGATGCTCGCCTCCCAAAATTTGAATTCACCCAGCCGGTGCAACGCATTCCCCAATGGCGCGCACTGGCGGCAATCAGCATCGCCCTGTCTATGCTGCTGCTGCTCTTTCTTTTCCGTGACAGCAGAGGCCTGCTCAATCGGGGACGCGGTTTTCTGGCCCTGGTTGCCTACGGCATTGCCACCTTCGCAGTCTGGCTGATTTACGATTTCCAGCGACAGTACCTGACCATATCCACCCTGATTGTAGGTATCCTCCTTATGGCCGCGGCTGGTGGGGCTATCTTGGTTATCCTTGCCGAAGCGCACGAATGGGCGGAGGCCTTGTGGATCAAAAAATGGAAGCGTCTGCCAAGAACAGAACACAAAACCCTGCCCGACGAAGCATTGCCCTATGTGTCGGTGCATGTGCCCTGTTACAACGAACCACCGGACATGATGATCCAGACCTTGAGGGCCTTGAGCCAACTCGACTACCCTCGCTTCGAGGTACTGGTTATCGACAACAACACCAAAGACGAGGCAGTGTGGCGGCCGGTAGAAGCCTGCTGCGAAGAGCTGGGATCCAGATTCCGTTTCTTCCACGTCGCCCCACTGGCCGGATTTAAAGCGGGCGCATTGAACTATGCCCTGCAGCGCACTGCTCCCGAGGCCGAGGTTGTGGCAGTGATTGACAGTGACTATGAGGTTGCACCCAACTGGCTGCGCATACTGACTCCACAGTTCAGCGACGAGAACATGGCCATTGTGCAGGCGCCGCAGGACTATCGCGACGGTGGTGAAAACGCCTTTAAGGCCATGTGTTTGGCTGAGTACCGGGGTTTTTTTCAGATCGGCATGATCACCCGCAACGAGCGTAATGCCATCATTCAGCACGGTACCATGACCATGGTGCGTCGCCGGGTGCTGGAAGAGGTGGGCGCTTGGTCGGAGTGGTGCATCACTGAAGATGCCGAACTTGGCCTGCGCATCTTCGAACAGGGATATGATGCCAGCTACCTGCCCTGTACCCTGGGTAGAGGCCTGATGCCGGACACTTTTCTTGATTACAAAAAACAGCGTTTTCGCTGGGCCTACGGTTCGGTGCTCATCCTGCGCCATCACCTCATGGAAATGCTGGGACTTAAAGCCAGCAAACTCACCAGCGGTCAGCGCTACCACTTCCTGGCAGGCTGGCTGCCCTGGTTTGCCGACGGCGTCAACATGCTCTTCAACCTGCTGGCCATTGGCTGGTCGGTCGCCATGGTGCTGTTTCCAGACCAAATTGCACCACCGCATATGATTTTCGCCTTTTTACCCGTGGCGCTCTTCTTCTTTAAAAGTACGAAGATGATCTTTTTATACCGTAACCGGGTTATTGCTTCCTGGCGACAGAGCCTGATGGCAGGATTAGCCGGACTGGCCCTGTCCCACACTATTGCCCGGGCCATGCTCACCGGTTTCATCACCAGACGTATCGGCTTTTTTCGTACACCGAAAAAAGCCGATGCCAATGCCGTTTTCAAGGCCTTGGCGGACGCACGCGAGGAACTGCTGTTTGCCATTGCACTCATACTCGCCGTGGTGGGTGTTATGCTTCGTTTCGACTCGGAGATGATCGATGTCCGGGTTTGGGCGGGAATGCTCTCCATTCAGGCCATACCTTATCTATCGGCAGTACTGGTTTCTTTGATCAGCGGTATGCCACGCCTGCCAGCCCGGCTGGTGGGCGTTATGCCGCCTTTACAGGGGCCAGAAGACCCTGGGTTGCAGTCGCAGGAAGATGTAGAAAAAGTCTTGCCGGTGTAGTTTGCAGTAGCAAGGATGGATTTTCGTGGGGCGGTAAAAAGCGTGCCCTGGTGTGTAAGTGTTTTACGCTGGTGCTACTGGCCGCGGATCAGCTCCAGGAGTTCCTCTGCACTGATACGGGCGCTGATGTCCGTGCCTTCGAGCAGTGAGTGGGCCAGGTCACGCTTTTCGTGATGCAGACGGACGATCTTCTCTTCGATGGTATCAACGGTCACCAGACGGTAGACAGTCACCGGCCGTTTCTGGCCGATACGGTGAGCACGGTCAGCGGCCTGATCCTCCACCGCCGGGTTCCACCAGGGATCCATGTGGATGACATAATCTGCAGCCGTCAAATTCAATCCCAAACCGCCGGCCTTGAGGCTGATCAAAAACAGAGGCGCCTCTCCGGACTGGAAAGTTTCCACCTGCTTGCGTCGCTGAGTGGCTGCGGTGGAACCATCCAGGTAGCAGTAGCTGATGTCCTTGTCATCAAGATGCCGTCGCAAGAGTGCAAGATGCCCGGTGAACTGACTGAATACCAGGGCCCTGTGCCCTCCACCTATGAGTTCATCCAGCACCTCGGAAAAGACCTGCTCCTTGCTTGAGCCAATCTGCATGGAATCATCCACCAGCCTGGGGTTGCAGCAGGCTCGCCTAAGCCGCATGATTTCTGCCAGAATCCGAATCTGCCTCACGCCCTGGTCCCTGCCGCTTTCTATATTTTCCAGGGCCTGTTGACGCAGGGCCTCATAAAAATGGCGTTCTTCAGGGCTTAATTCCACCTGCAGAGTCACCTCGGTGCGGGGCGGCAGTTCATCCAACACCTCGGCCTTTATACGTCTGAGCATAAAGGGCCGGATCAGCTTTTTAAGCATTTTCCGGGCGGCCCTGTCTCTGTGTTTTTCAATGGGAATGCCGAAACGCCGGTTGAACTGCTTGAAACTGCCTAAAAGTCCCGGATTGATAAAGGCAAACAGGTTCCACAATTCGCCCAGATGGTTTTCAATGGGAGTACCGGTGGTGATCAGGCGAAAGGCCCCCTTAAGCTGCATGGCCGCTTGGGAACGCTTGGTGGCTGCATTTTTAATGGCTTGGGCCTCATCCAAAACTATGGTTTGCCAATCCACAGAAGCGAGTGACTTCTTTTCCTGCTGCAGCAGGGTATAGCTGCAGATAAGGACATCATAGGGTTTGAAGCTGTGGGTAGTAGAACCGCGCGGTAGATCTGCCAGAAGCTGGATATTGAGGGTTGGCGCAAAACGGCAAATTTCTGCCTGCCAGTTCATGCACACCGAGGTGGGTGCGACCACCAGGGTGGGACCTCCCTTGGCCCGGGCTAGGATAAGCGCCAAAGATTGCAGGGTTTTACCCAAACCCATATCGTCGGCCAGGCAAGCGCCGAAACCCAGCGCCGCCATCCGGCTCATCCAGACAAAGCCTTCCTTCTGATAATCCCGCAGTTCTGCCTTGAGTGTACCCGGTATTTTGGGCCTGAGCTGCTGCACTTCCTCCATCGCCCGTAGGCGCTGACGCCACTGCTCTTCAGCCTCGGTGTTGGCCTGTTGGCCAAGGTCGCCAAGTGCCATAGCCGCCAGGGCATGTACGCGAATTTCCTGTTTACCGGCTGCATCTACGGAACCGTAATAGAGCAGCTCATCAAGTCGATTGCGAAATTCCTGAGTCAGGGCCAAAAACTGGCCTTCACCAAGGGGAATGAAACGGCTTTTAGACTGTCGTGCCTTTTCCAAAAGGAATTTCAACTCCACTACTTCATTCTCATCCAGCTGCACCCGCCCTGACAGGGCGAACCAATCCTGCTGGGCAGTACGGATATTCAGGTTGAGCTGACCGATACCCACCTGACGCCGTATCGACAGCTTCTCCCCTTCCGGCCATTCCAGAACTATCTGGTCGCGGATGGCATCCAGCTCAAGCAGTATCTGCAGGCACTCGTCCGGTTCTGTCAGATGCCACTCACGCCGACGGCCAACCTCCATATCAATGGCCAGATCGAGCATGGGGCAGCTCTCCTCCACTTCCCGCGCCCTGCTCTCCTCCAGTTTAAGATCGCGCCTGCTCTTCAGCCTTTTGCCGTCAATTTCTGCAATAAGATTGGCTGCGCCGATGCCGGGTTTGAGATACGGCCCCTGAGTGGCAAAAGGCCGCACAAAAAGTTCAATGCGAAAACCGCTGCCAAAGGGAATGATATGCACATGGGGAGTAGTGTCACCAGGCACAGTTGTCAACGGTTCGCCGGATTCGGGCATGTCAATAGCCGAGTGCACGGTCATGAAGGAAGCCAAACGACCGATGGTTGCGAGCACTTCGGTGCTGGCGGAGAGTGGTACCTGCAGACCGCGTTGCCCAGTAATGGCAGCCACCCGCCGATGCTCTTCCCGGATATGTACCACCTTGAAACGAGTAGCGGTTTCCGGCCAGACACAGATCGATGCCGCACCAAAGGGTTGGGGAAAGTGCAAAAAGAGGAAATCTCCCCGACGCTCCACCATCAGTTCCGGTTCTGCGCTAATGATTTCAACCGGAGTTTTCGGAGACTGCTGCAAAAAAACCAAAGGATGGCCTATCAGTGCCGGCAGGGCAAGTTCGGGATCAAAGATGAACGCCTCGGCAGCCGTGCCGCTGGTAGAATCCGCTCGCACCAGGGCTGCGCGCAGGCGTTGATCCTGCCTGGTAAAATAAGGCTGATCTGTTGCCGCTAATCTGGCTAGGGAAATAGCTCTGCCGGCACTCCATTTCCCCTGTGCACTGCGGCGCTGTTCCTTGGGCAAGAGCGACAAATTACCGCCCGTATAGCTGACAAACCAGGCTAGACGACGCATGGGGTCGGGTTGATGCACCGCATGCACCGCCTCTATCAATTCACTGAGACTGTGCTGCCAATCCGCTGTCGGTTTGAACAGACTGCCCAAGGTAAGGAACTGGTTGTCGTCCACACAACCCACTGGTCGCACAGGCACATTGACTCCACTAATCTCTACACGCAGGGCTGCGGCTTGCCGAGCTACCCAGCAATACCCCTCCTCTTGGGCCTGCTGCTGTAGCTGCTCCAGACGATCCGCAAACTCGGGAGCAATATCCAGCCCCAGCCAGTGGAAGACGACCAGGGCCAGCACAAGTGAGGCTTGATGTTCTTCCGTTGCCAAGGCCGAGCTAAGTGGCAAAAGATCAGGCGTTTCCCCCAGGAGATGGGCAGTAAAGGCGACAAGACAGCGGAGCGGCAAAGCTTCCGCTGCTCCTTCCCGCAGATGTGCAAGCATGTGTGCAAGTGATTGCGAAGTAGCGCGCAGCGCCTCCTCGCCCCCCAAGCGCAGCTGGCTTACCACGGCAAAGAAGCCGGGCAAGCCAAAAAACACTGGATTGTCAGTACTGAGCAGGCGGGCCTGGAGTTGCAGGTCCTGTTGGAACAGTGCATGCGCCTGCTCCACCTGCCCCTGCATAAACGCAAGGGTTCCCCGTAGCCCCGTTCCGGCGAACAATTCTTCATGGTTGTCCAGCAGGCACCCAAGGGCGTTTAAATCACCGCGAACGATGTAGAGATTAGCGCAGAGTCTGAGAAACGGGATTTGCTCAGCCTCAGCGATGCGTTTGGGGACCTCTTCCTGCAGATACTCCAGGATCGCAGGTACATGTTTCAGGCTGGCGATACCAGCATCAACCATGTGATTTAAGAGCAGGAACTGCAGGAAAGACGGCAGAGCGCTGAACCAGTCCGGATCAAAAGCGCAGGTCAGCACTAGAGTAACCGGCGATTCTCCTGCAAAAAGATGGCGGCATTCGCTGTGTTGCAAAAATGCGAGCGCTTCTTCAATAGCCTCACTGTTCTGGCTGTACACGCCTATGCGGAACTGACGCAGAGCCCGCCAGCAGCGCAGCTGCCAACGACCATGCTGATACTCCATGGGCGTACTCTGTTCCACAAATGCTGCCAGCCGAGCAAAGCGTTTTTCTTTAATGCTCTCGCGCACCAGCAGTTCAGCCAGTACCGGCGGGCACTGATTCTGGTTGGATAGCAAACCCTGCTGGCGCAAACGGCTGACGACGCTGAGGACATCGTCGTAGCGAGGGCGGTGGTCGCCCGGGAGAAAGTGGCCGAGCGCCAGAAAAGATCTCGAAAGAAAACTGGTTGAAACCGGCTCGTAGAGTACCGCCGTCAGTTGCAACAGCAGATAAGCTTCCGTGGAGAGTGAACGGGCCTGTGCCAAGAGTTCATGGCCAGGGCTGGTGTCAATGCCCATCCCATTCCCTGTTCATGATCAGCAGGATAAACCGTTCTGGCCTCGAGCCCCCGACAGTATTCAGGATTGGTGTATGCGTGCGGCATTTATGATACATATCGCACACAGACAGTGCCATCCGCCTTGCGGCAGGTCTGGAGTACATCCGTCAAAAAAACAGTCCTATTTAAGGAATTCAGGATTGACCCAAATCTTGCTTTTGCTGCGCAGCTGGGTAACCCATTGACCGAACAGCTGGTTGCGCTCGGCTTGCAGTATCTGCTCTTTCAAGGCGTTCCGCACAGCCTCAGGCGTAGTATCTTCCCCTTGCTGCACTCCGGCAATCTGGTAAACCGCATAATCCTCCCCAAGGTTCACAGGGGCACTGGGCAGCTTGTCCTTGCCAAGCTGGCTGAAGGCCTCCTGCAGCATGGGAGCAGGAGCAGCGTCACCTGTATCGGTACGTTTGATGAATGCAGTGTTTTGAACCTGCACTGCTTCAGGCCACTGCCCCTTGTCCCGGAGCATTTGCAAGGTATCTTCTGCAGCCTTGCGCACCAGCTCAGTGCTTTTTTCCCGGGTAAAATCAGCCAGGGCCCGGCTGCGTATCGATTCAAGCGCAGGGATATCCGGTGTGGTCACATCATCTGCAAAAAGAATGACATAGCCTTTCGCGCCTTCCACAATGGAACTCAGTTCTCCCTTGCCCAAGGCAAAGGCTGCCTTAGCGATGGCGGCATCTTGTAGCAGGCTATTGCTTTGCGGAACAGCATCCTGGCTGCAATAATCTGTGCTTTCCAGTTTCTGTTCCGAATTTTCACTGTATTTTTCCAGACTGCCCGCCCGCATCACCCCTTCGTAGGCGGAAGACACCTTTTTAAAGGTAATACCCCGCACCTTTTGCTGGGCCAGGATGCCTCTGATTTCATCTTCCTTTTCGTCAAAAGGCGGGTTGAACTCAGGCTTTATCGCTTCTACTTTAATAAGATGGTACCCAAAGGGGCTTTCCACTACCTGGCTGATTTCGCCAGCGACAAGCTCAAAGGCTGCTGCTTCAAACTGGGGCACCATCTGACCGCGGGCAATAAAACCAAGGTCGCCGCCCTTACCCTTGCCAGCCGGGTCTTCGGTCAAGGAATTGGCAATCTCGTCAAATTTACTACCACCACGAAGCATGGCCAGGGCC
This sequence comes from Desulfobulbaceae bacterium, assembly GCA_012744275.1. Taxonomy (GTDB): domain Bacteria; phylum Desulfobacterota; class Desulfobulbia; order Desulfobulbales; family Desulfobulbaceae; genus Desulfobulbus. The sequence continues at coordinate 9,551 of JAAYIE010000129.1, read as the reverse complement.
TGTTCGGCTGCCTCTTTTTTGACAGTACGCTCTTCGGCTGGAGCATCTTGTGCAACCATAAACAGGATGTGGCGCACATGACGTTGTTCCGGAGTATGCCAACGAGACGCATGTTCGCTGAAGTAGGCACGCATCTCCTCTTCGTTTACCTGTACATCACCCATATCGGTATTGTAGGGAAAAAAAATGTACTTGAATCTGTACTGGGCTGCTGGTCGATATTGTTCTTTCTTTTCCGCATACCAGGCCTCCAGTTCGGCCTCATCTACCTTTATCGTCTTTTGATATTCGTTCCTGGAAAACACGGCATAACGCAGTTGCACTTCCAGATTGGCAAAGTCGAGCCACTGCTTAATCTCCTGGTCTGAAACCTGGACAAAGCCGGCAATGGCATCCATGGCCCTGTCGCTCAGAAGATCGCCACGAATGCCATCTTCAAAGGCGGTTTCGGAAAGCCGGTTTTGTGCCAGTACCGCCTTATAAGCATCAAGATCAAAGGCACCGTTGTTCTGAAAGGCGGGAATGGCCGCAATGGCTCGCTGCACTTCAGGATCTCCCACCAACAGCCCAAGCTGGCCTGCACCTTTGCGCACGAGTTCCTGCTGCACCAGCTGGTTGATGGCCTGCTGCCTCACACCCATGGTGTTAAGCAGATCTTCGGGCACCTGTCCGCCAAATTGCTGTTTGTATGACTCAAGCAGCCGGTCGTATGTCCGGCTGAAGGCTATGCCGGTAATTTCCTTGCCATCGACCACAGCCACGGCATTGGCGTTGGAGTTCATGTTGGTGCCGACACCCCAGAACACAAAGACGACCGCAATAATGACGACAATGGCCTGGATAAAGGGCGACTGGGCATTTCTTCGCAGCACTCTGAGCATGGCGTTACTGACCTCGTGGCAATAGCGGGAAGAGATTGGTCAAAAATTGACAAAGGCGTATTATGGGCCATTTACTATCAAGTTACCAGTGAAAAATGCAGAGCATTTTGCCGGCTATTCCGGTCAGGAAAAAAAATATGCATACGCTTGACAAAGTTGATGGCGTATAGTAGAGAATCATTCAATTTTCCTATTATCTCTGATACCAACATCAAACCTTGCCCTGGAGGATGTCATGGCAACTATTGAACACAATGGAAAAAGCTACGAGGTCGATGAGGACGGTTTCTTGCTCAAAGGCGCTGAAGACTGGGATGAGAACTGGGTTGATTATGTAAAAAGCGTAGAAGGTATCGCTGAGATTACCGACGAGCACCAGAAAGTCATCGATGCGTTGCAGGAGTACTACAAGAAAAACGGTATTGCTCCGATGGTACGTATCCTGTCCAAAACTACTGGTTTTCCACTGAAGCGCATCTACGAGCTTTTCCCTTCCGGACCTGGCAAGGGAGCATGTAAGATGGCTGGTCTGCCCAAACCGACCGGTTGCGTCTGATTCCAGACTGTTCGACATGGACATAAAAAAAGCTGCCTGCATTCAGGCAGCTTTTTTTATGTCCTTTCCCAGGCCCCAGATCAAAACACTACCTGGAATTGGGTAACATCCCCTCGATTAACGCCTCTGATTACAAACGATTTTAACCCAGGGCATGCATCTCTCACAAGAGTAAGCCCAAAAGGGACAAAAACCCTCGTAAATCCCGCTTACACCATCATCCATGCCTAAACTGCCTTACAATTCTCCTGTGCCCTCCCTGCTTGTCCTACACCCTGCCTGACACACCAACGCACAGTTAAGTATCAGGTTTCAAAAAACCATTTCACGAAAATGGGCATGAAAAGGAGTTAAGTCATAGCCGCATTCTCCACAGAGAAAGGACATTTCTCCGTAAGTATCGCTATTTTGTTCCACCGGTGTAAATGAGCCATCTGTATTCTGCTTGTAGGTGGTGGTCACCATCACGCTTTCCAGTTGTTCCACAAAATTCACACTGTTGCCACAACGTGGACAGCTAATCCTGCCCAGCGGCTCATGCAACGGCAACTGCACCTTTTGCACCGATCGCGCTTGCTCCTTACCAATCCTGTTATCCATTTACCACCTCATCCGCACGCTTTATTCTACAGAAAAATGTTACCTGCTGTGCCCGGCTTACTGTCATTATACTGTATGACGGATCTGAAAATCCAGCTCCGGAAATACTTCATCGTCGTCTTCTTCAATTTTACGGCGCACCACGCGCGACACCCGGGCCAGCGGAGGGCCATGCTCAAGCCATGCCAACAACTGGCTCACTTCCTCATCAAAACCTTCGCACGCCAGTTCAACCGAACCATCACGCACATTGCGCACCCAACCACTCAAACCAAGCCGCATGGCTTCCCTGCGGGCATAATGCCTGAAGGCTACCCCCTGTACCAGCCCATAGACCCTTACATACATACGGCTACGCATTGTTGTGCTGCTCCGCCTCCTGCAGCAGGCGAAGGAAAGCCTTCTCCGTCATAATGGTAATGCCGAGCTTCTCTGCTTCAGCCAACTTGCTACCCGGGTTGGAACCAGCCACCAGATCGGTAACACGCCGACTGAGCGAAGAGGCTATCTGCCCACCAAAAGCGCGCACCATCTGCTTGGCCTCGTTACGTGGAAGTGATTCCAGGGTGCCCGTGAAGAGAAAAACACGATGAGCCAGCAGCGCCTGCACAATCGGCGTTTGTTCTTCCATGATACGCAGGCCAAGCGTCTCACAACGTTCCAGCAGAGTACTGGTGGCCGGATCCTGAAAAAAACTGTGTACCGAGGCCGCAACTTCAGCGCCAATCCTTTCAACACCGAGCAATTGCTCAAGGGTAGCGCAGCGCAGAGCATCAAGGGTACCAAAACGAGCGGCCAAAGCCTCCGCCGTAACTTCACCAACATGACGGATGCCCAATGCCATGAGAAAACGTGCCAGACCCACTCTCTTGCGGCGTTCGATGGCTGCCAACACCTTGTTTGCCGAACGTTCGCCCCAGCCATCAAGCTGGGCCAGAACTGTGGCATCAAGGGTAAAAAAATCAGCGATATCCTCCAATAAACCAATACTTACAAGCGATTCCACCTGTTTTTTGCCTAGGCCTTCAAAGTCCATTCCGCTTTTGCCGGCAAAATGGATAAGCCGCTGCACCTGTTGTCCGCCGCAGTTGGGATTGACGCAGCGCACTGCTGCCTCTCCCTCCTTCCTCAACAGGGGTTGGTTGCAGGCCGGACACAAATTGGGAAAGTCAACCACGGTTTCCTCCCCATTCCGGGCCTCGGTAATAACCTTCACTACTTCCGGAATAACATCGCCTGCACGCTGCACCAGCACAGTATCATGCAGACGAATATCCTTACGCTGTATTTCATCCCAATTGTGCAGGGTGGCCTTACGTACCACAACCCCATCGATATTGACTGGACTAAGATTGGCCACCGGAGTGATCACACCGGTCCTGCCAATTTGAAACTCCACCGCTTCAATTCGGGTCGTAGCCTGGCTGGGAGGAAATTTCCAGGCAACCGCCCAACGCGGGGCTCTGGCTGTAGTCCCAAGGCGTTCCTGCAGGCTAAAGGAGTTGACCTTGATCACCACTCCATCCATGTCATAATCAAATCCCGTGCGCAGTTCCTGTAGCTTACTGTAATGTGTCTGAATCGCATCTTCCGTAGTACACAATAATGCCAGTGAATTGACCGGGAAGCCGAATTCTGCAAGCTCTTGCAATAATTCTTCCTGGGATGCGATCTCTAAAGATTCGGGGTTGCCGACACCGTACACAAAAAAGTGCAAAGGTCGTCTGGCAGTAATCGTGGGATCAAGCTGGCGCAATGATCCTGCGGCTGCATTGCGGGTATTGGCAAAGAGCGGCTCGCCCTGTTCGCTGCGCTGACGATTCAGTTCAGCAAAACCTTTTCTGGACAAAAAGACTTCGCCTCTCACCTGGAGCTCGAGCGGGAAAGGTTGGCTCTGCCGTGTTTGCAGCTGCAGGGGAATGTCTCGCACCGTTTTTAGCTGAGCGGTGATATCCTCGCCGGTCAACCCATCACCACGGGTGGAACCAGATGCCAGCACACCCTTTTCGTATACCAGTTCCACTGCCAGGCCATCCAACTTGGGCTCCACCATGAAAGACAGTTCCTGTTCCCATTTCAGGTAGCGCCGCAGCCGCGCGATAAAATTACCCAGTTCCCCGGCAGTAAAAACATTCTCTAAGCTCAGCATGGGGCTCTTGTGCCGTACCGGATGAAACGCGGCCAATGGTTGGCCGCCCACCCTGTGGCTAGGAGAATCAAGGCTGATCAGCTCTGGATAACGTGCCTCGATTTCCAACAATTCCTGGAAAAGGCGATCGTACTCGCCATCGGCAATGACGGGGTCGTTCAGAACGTAATATCGGTGGGCGTGGTCATGCAGGCTGCGGCGCAACTCGCTCAGACGCTGCGCTGCAGCCTCTGCTGCGGATGGTGTGTCGCTATTTGCCATCAATAAGTTTGCCGAGCTTGGCAATGTTCTCCGGGCTTACTTCATCAATAAAAATCAGCACACTCTCCAACGGTTTGTTGGCAATGCGGCAGATGGATTCGGTAACTTCTTCCACAATTTTCGCCTTCTGCTCCCTGGTGAGGGTTCCAGCTACTCTGATATTAACGTATGGCATAATATCCTCCCTGGCGGTGCTGCATCCTGTTCATTGCATTCGGCAACTTTAGTGCAACACCATGTTTTTCTTGAAAAATATTTTTTGTGCAGACAAAGATACGAAGTCTCGGTACTCTATACCAATTTTTTACAATCACGTCGATGCTCTTCTCGGCAACGGCGGCACTGCTCGGAAACCGACTTTATTCCAAATTCAGATCAGAGATGATCTCAAGGAAGCGGGAAAAATGACCCAGATGCCCACCAGCATGCTCCAGGAACATTTACTAGAGCCCGCGGCATAGAGAGCGCCTTGGTATGGATTTGGATTTGAAATGACAGAGGAGGAATCATGCACATACTCGTTACAGGTGGCGCGGGATATATCGGCAGCCACACCTGCCTGGAGCTGCTTAACGCCGGCTGCACGGTCACCGTGGTGGACAACCTCTTGAATTCCAGCCGGGTTGCCATCAGCCGAGTGGAAGAACTGTGCGGAAAACGCATCAATTTTATTAAGCTTGACCTGCTTGATATTGACGGGCTGCGCCAGGTATTTGCGCAACACCTAGACGTCCGGGCAGTCATCCACTTTGCAGGGCTCAAGGCTGTAGGCGAATCAGTAGAGCAACCGCTTCGCTACTACCAGAACAACCTGATCGGTACCCTGAACCTCTGCCAGGTAATGGCGGAGCATAGAGTTAAACATATTGTTTTTTCCTCATCTGCCACCGTATATGGCACTCCGGAAACCCTGCCCATCCTGGAGAATTTTCCGACCTCCACCACTAACCCGTATGGCAGCACCAAACTGATGATTGAGCGTATCTTACAGGATGTGCACATCAGCGATCCTGGCTGGCAGGTGGTCTTGCTGCGCTATTTCAATCCAGTCGGCGCCCACCCGAGCGGATACATCGGTGAAGACCCCAGCGGTATTCCCAACAATCTCATGCCGTACATCACCCAGGTAGCTGCAGGCAAACTCATGGAGCTGCGTGTTTTTGGTAACGACTACCCCACCGTGGATGGTACCGGCGTGCGCGATTATCTGCACGTGGTTGATTTGGCCAAAGGACATGTGCGGGCACTGGAGTACACCCAGAAACAACCGGGGGTATTTATTTACAATCTGGGTACAGGTATGGGCAGTTCAGTGTTGGAAATGGTACATACTTTTATGGAGGTCAACAAAATCAACATCCCATACCGCATTGACCCCCGCCGCCCCGGTGATATTGCCGCGTGCTATGCCGACCCATCCCTTGCCCTGCGAGAATTGGGCTGGAAAACAGAATACGGACTTAGAGAAATGTGCCGTGATGCCTGGAACTGGCAGAAGAATAATCCGGACGGCTATCCTGAATTCGAGTAGCAGACACACAACATCCAACCTATTCCTGTATTGAGTACAATATTATGGCAGCAGAACTCATCCGCGGCAAAGACATTGCCGCAGCCATCCAAAAAGAACTGGCAGAGGCAGTACAGCAACTTGCAGCCCAAAACATTGTGCCTGGGCTGGCCACCATCCTGGTAGGCGATGACCCGGCTTCGCAATCGTATGTGGGGGCGAAAAACAAAACCGCTCACGCCCTTGGCATCCACTCTGAACAACACAACTTAGTGGCTAACACCAGCGAAGATGAATTGTTGGCCTTAATCAATTCCTGCAACGAAAACAAAGCCATCCATGGCATCCTGGTGCAGTTGCCCCTGCCTGGTCACATCAGTGAAAGCAGGGTATTGTCAAGCATTGATCCGGCCAAGGATGTGGATGGTTTTCATCCGGTCAATGTTGGCAAAATGCTGTTGGGGGAACAATGCTTCCTTCCCTGCACGCCCCACGGTATCATTGAACTGCTGCGCAGAAGTGGAGTTACTACCACGGGTGCCGAGGTGGTCGTGGTAGGGCGGTCCAACATTGTTGGCAAACCAGTGGCCAACCTGCTTATTCAAAAACGGGAAGGCGGTAACGCCACCGTTACCCTGTGCCACACCCGTACAAAGGATATGGCCTTTCATACTCGCCGGGCCGATATTCTTATTGTGGCGGCGGGCGTACCCAAGATGATCAGTGCTGATATGGTCAAGGAAGGTGCGGTGGTCATTGATGTGGGGGTGAATCGCATCGGCCAGAGTGAAAGCGGCAAAGCCATTCTGGCTGGCGATGTGGATTTTGCCGAAGTGTCTAAAAAGGTGCGGGCCATAACCCCAGTGCCAGGCGGAGTCGGCCCCATGACCATCACCATGCTCATGCACAACACGGTGCAGGCTGCTAAAATGGTAAACAAGATTGCCCTATAATATTGACCACGACAGGGTCGGCACATTACAAGCACAGGAAAACTAGAGATGAATCCGAATACAAGGCCCGTTTGCCCTTCCTGCGGCGGCAGCGGTGAAATTGCATTTTTTGGGGGTGAGAGCCGTTTCTTGCTGACCAGGGAGGAATGCCCCCTCTGCTCGGGCCTGGGCTATATACTGGATGAGGATATCTCGGATGACAAAACAAAAATCGCACCGCCTGAGACCAAGAAAAAGGCATAAGCACAACCCGCTTACCCCAACGACAAACTATGAGTAAACCCATCTATACTGTGTATAAAACAATGACCAGACACAGCCTTTCCTCCCCTGCACTTTTGTGCCTCTGCCTGGCTGGTGCAGTCCTGTTTAACCTGTTTGTCAGCCAACCAGCCTTTGCCGACGCCCTCAGCGACTGCATGCACAAGACCCTGCTTGCCTCAAACGATGCGGTTACGGTGGGGGAAATACGCGCCCAATGTCTGGAACAGCTTAAGGTGGGAAATCAGGTCGCACAGCAAGTGAGCAGCCCTCCCACTGCCGTAGAAAGGCGGATAAAAAAGGAGCGGGAAAACATCCTTAGGCCCTTTACTCTAACAACCCACCGCGCCAACTACATCCTGCCCTTTGTGTATAATTCCGCCAGCTACAACTCCTCGCACCACGGAGTCAAGGGCAATGGCGATCCGTATGATTTCAAAGACGCAGAAGCACAGTTTCAAATCAGCCTGAAAACGCCGCTCATGGTTGACCTGTTCAATGGCCGCCTGGATGTGTATGCCGCCTATACCAACCACAGTTTCTGGCAGATCTACGATTCCGATGACTCTGAACCCTTCCGCGAAGCCATCCATGAGCCGGAAATCTGGGTACAGTTCCAACCCAATTGGGAATTCCTGGGCTTTAAAAATACTGGCAACCTGATTGGCTTCAACCACCAGTCCAACGGTCAGAGCGACCTCCGCTCCCGTTCCTGGAACCGCATCTTCGCCACCGTTTTGGTTGAACGGGGTAATCTCGCCCTGGCGCTACGGCCGTGGATACCCTTCTACGATGAAGACGATGATGGTGACAACCCGGATATCACCGACTACATGGGTCACTTCGATCTGATGGCCACCTACCGCATGGGTGACCACACCTTCAGCGTGCGCGGCCAGAACAATCTGGAATCCGGCTTCAGCCGGGGTGGACTAGAGTTGAGCTGGAGTTTCCCCTTGGGTAGCTGGCCATTTTTACGCGGATATGTGCAGTACTACACCGGTTATGGCGAGAGCCTGATCGACTACGATCAGTACACTAACCGCCTAGGCATTGGCTTTTCCCTGTCGGACTGGCTGTAATGCCAAGCTCACACTAACGACAGATCAAAAAAATGAAGGATGTGACGCAAGCGTGCTTGCAGTTGTTCTATTTCTACTGGACCAAAACAGGGGTTTCTAAGAGATATCCAGGTATTCTCGCATCCTATTAATAAGTGTGGGCACACCTTTTTGTGAATTTGCAAGGCTAAAAACATCTCCTTCCTGCACTAGATATTTTGCGATATCCTTATCTTGAACCGCTTTTTTGAAAGCTGCAACTACGTTTTTTGTTAGCTCAAACGGAGGATCAGGGCAATCGAGATCTTTTCGCTGAATAGCGCAGTTGGGGTAGTCGTACCCACTATCTATCACTCCATCTTCAAAAATTTCGTGAATGTACATCCAGGAAAGTGGAACTTTTTTGTGAGGCGTAGATTCATCTGTTATACGCCATAACAGTGCCCATTTATTTTTTTCTAATTTATCGCCTTTAGCAAAATGAATGTCATCCTCAATAACAGATTGTATAGCCTTCACTTCTTCGGAATATTCGCAATCATCCGTTTGATACCAAAAAACATAAAAATGATCTTCTCCAAGGAGTTCAAAATCTGTAAACAATTTTTTGGCATTAGTCATTTTTCGGGCGAGTTGATTTGCTATTGCCGTTCCCCAAATTTTTTCCAGCTCTTTTAGCTTCGCTTTCTTCGAATTTTCCGTTGGGTATTGCTCGTACGCGCATTTTTTTAAATCATCGAAGAATTGATTAACCTTCGCAAGATTTTCACCATCATTAATTTCTACACACAGCTCTATCAATCCTCGACCACTAAGTCCATTGTGTGTGAGATTTGCACTACCTATTATAGAGGAATTTTTTCCAACATACATTTTTGCATGAAGTTCGTCCAAAAAGAAAAGTTTTTCCCACTTAATTTGTTTTGCAAGATCAGAAATTGCTCGTGGGTTACTACCAAGCGTCGGTGAAACTATAACTGCCTCTAAATCGTTTACAGCAGGTATAAATGTAGGCCAATCAATACCGATGAATGCAACTGCTATCTTCAATGGGTTGCAGCGAACTATAGCTTGCTGTATCTCATTCCCGACTAATGATTTCATAAAATTCTCTCCATATTGGGCAATAATCAACCAATAAAGGCAGCGAAGCCCCGTATACACTAACAACTGAGTGACCGTTTTTTATAATTTACCTGAATCCGTGAAGGCTTAGATCAGTATGCTGCGACTCGGTATCAAACCGGTACATTTCGAGATACTCAAGTCAACCTATGCCAGTTTTGTCGAAAGCTACATTGAAAATGGCCTCATATCCT
>JAAYIE010000128.1 GCA_012744275.1 Desulfobulbaceae bacterium | reverse complement strand
TTGTTGCTTATTCGAAGCAGGTCGGAACGGTCGCAGGTTTGGTGACTGTTTTAATTTCCTTCGTTGGAGGAAATTCGACTATGTCTTGCGGATTGACAATATCTTTTTCAGTCAGTACCCTGCCTACATAGCCAAGTGCTTTCTTGACCGCTGGTGCCTCACTCGCAAGGGTGAGGGTGGGCAAATAGAGCCATTCAGCCTTGTCAAAAGCCTTGGCTTTTTTTTGTGTGTTCATAGGCTGCAACAGCACTGCCTGGAAAAGAAGAAAGGCCCGCCTTTTACCCAGGTCAGAAGCCCGGGGTGGCGAGCCTTCCACGGACGATTCCTCATCCGTTAGGGAAAGCATAGGCGGTCAGGAGGGGGTTGTCAATTGCCGGCTACCCTCGCGCCCGTCCAGAATCCCTTAGCGCCGTCAAGAAATCCGTGTCGCCGGAAAGGTGCGTGTCATTCTCGTACCTGTCCCGCCACCCCATATTCTTGAGCCGGAAGATGTCAAAGGCTCTGCCCCTTTCGACACCTATCAATTCGTAGGCGTGCTCGATGCGGGCCTTGGCCATGGTAACGATATGGCCCAGCTCATCGTCTCGTTGCCAGTTGCACAGAGACTGCCGACTTGTATCCAATGCCAGCGCCAGGCCGGTAACGCTCTGCTGCGCCTGTGGCGTAGTGGCAAAGTATTCGTCCACCCGTTTCTTGAGCTGGCGTACCGTGTATTTCTTTTGAAAAACCATTTTGTTCCTCTTTTTTAAGCGTCAAACATAGTGGCGCATTGGCTGCTTAATCGAAACAAGCTTAAACTCGTTCGGTCTCTTAGAGCGGCCCGCCCCTGTATTCCATCACTCCAGATCGGTCTTCCCTTGGCGGTGCACTGCGATGGGGTGGCATCTTACCACCCTGCAGGGCTTCTTGGCCTTCCTCCACGGCAGCCCCGATATCGGTTGCCACCACCTGAAAGCCGTAGCGCTTGTTGCCGTCCTTATCTGTCCAGGTGTTGGACTGCACCCGCCCGCGTACCTCCACCCGTTCGCCAGCATTCAGCCGGGTGGTCTCGGCCAGTTCCTTGAACGCCACCACGATGAACAGCTCCTTGAAGCAGCGTACCGTCAGCCGTATCATGGGCGTACCGGTCTTGGTGCTGACGATGTCAAACCGTTCCACCGTGCCGGTGATCCGGATAGCGTTGATGTCATATGCCATGTCTCATCTCCTCATTTGTTCTTACTGCTGTTCTTGTGCGCCTTCATGGGGCAGCGCTTGCTGTTCAGTCACCTTGGGCAGGCCTTCATGATGCACAGCCGCCGCTGACTCCATGAACGGCTGTTGCGGTACTGGCGGCACCACAGGGCCTGCTCCCCGCTTGCCATCTTGGAGCGAAGCAGGTGCTTGCAGTCCGGCTTGCACCAACTGGCAAGGGCCAGGGTCTCCAGCCGGGTTCGCTGCTCCTGCCCTGTTTTCATGCAGGCAACCACCGCTTCCTTGTGCTGGCGGATCGCGGCAGCGTATTGCTGCACAACGGACGGCTCGCCAAATACCTCGAGCTGATCATCGACCAGGGCAATAAACACCCCTTGCTGATGCCAGCCCCGAACCATGTTTGCAATGTCCCTGTCTTCCGCTGTCATGACTTGCCCACTACGCCAAAAAGGAGACCATGCCGCCACCGGCATCTTTGAATTCATCCGCCAGGTTACCTTGCTTTTCGCTCTCCTCGTCCAACAGGGGGTTTTTATCCGTAACAAGGTAACATTCATGTAAATTCAACTGGTTAGGTTCGTTTTTATCCGTAACGGCGAAGCCTTGCGTTACGGATGTTTTTTCATCTAACATGCTGTTATTGCGATATTGTGACGTTGTTACGGATAGAAGGGGGGTGGCGGGGATGTAACGGGAAAATGCCTCGGTAAAATCGGCAAGCAGATACCCCTTGGCGGTCGTTCCGCTTATGCGAATGGTGGTGCTGCTAATGCCATAATCTTTAAGACGCTTGGCTATCTGCCGGGAACTGATGGCCTTGCCGCGATTATAGGTACACCATGGAGCTTCATCGTCGTCGCAAAGAGCATCAATCAGGTCAGCCGTCTTAATGCGGTCAATGTTGCGGTTCTCAAATATCGTCCGGATGTCTGTCAACAGCTCGGTGCCGATGGTCTGCGCCATGCTTTCAGTGCCAGACAGCTTCAAGGCCGCCTTGAGTGCCTTGCTGGGCCAGTCGCCACCCGCCACCTGGGCAATGGCAAGCAGCGGCTCCCAGTTATCCTGCTGGCGGTCGTTCAGGCTCTCCGGTAGGTCTGGCCGGGCAATCCGCACCGCTTCCTGGCAGTCCTCGGCAAACCTGGCCAGCATCGAACGCAGATTTGGGAACAGGCTTGGTTCGGCGTAGCGCAGGCGCTCTACCCGTTCCGTAGGCAGTTTGCGTCGTAGCTCCAGGATGATTGATCTGTCCATGAGCGTGTCCGCCAGACGGCCAATGCCAGCGATGGCTTTTGCACCCCAAGTGGAAAAGCGGGTTGGCGTGTGGTCGTCGCCGGTTGAGCGAACAACAAAGGCAGTGTCCCTGGTATGGCCGGAGTTGATGATGCCGCGCAGCTCTTCATTATCCTTCATGAAGGCGTCGGCCTCGTCAATCATCAGGGCCGGGCTCCAGGCTTGTATTGCCCGGTATAGGGCAGCGGGTGAAATACTGCTTACAGCAACCGCACGGGCGGTCAAACGGGAAAGGATGGTCAGCAGCTGGGTCTTGCCACAACGCTTTTCCGTCGCGGTAATAAGCGCCAGTGGGGCCACAAGAACAGCATCCATAAACCAGGTCATGGCGGCCCACAGGGCAACCGTGTTGGCCACCTCCGGCGTGCAGACGATAAAGCGCCTGGTGGTGGCAGCTATGTCGTCCAGCACTTGGGCAGGGTCAATGGGCTCTGGCCAGGGGGTGACGGTATCAAAGGGCAGATCGCTACCCAGGTCTACCCCCTTCCTGAGATTCTGAACCAGGCTGTCCAGTATGCCTGCGCGGATGCCAAGGGATTTGGCTGCTTCCTTGCGCTGTCGCTCGTAGGCATGCACCGGCAGGTTGGCCAATCGCTCGACCTCCCGATCAAAGGCCGCCTGCTCGGCATCCTCTTGGGCGGCATCGTCCAGGTCAGCATCGTGGCCGTTGTCTTGGGTAGTGGTTTCCGGCTGTTCGTCTGCCATCCGTTCCAGTTCTTCCACCGGACGGGCGGACTGCATTGCCGCAATCAGTGCGTCAGGGCCCTGCTCGCGCCACAAGTCCCAGGCATCAGCCTTTTTGCCCATGCCATGCTGGGCCACCATGCCCCGCACCAGTTGGGCCGCCTTGATGGCACCCTGGACGCCGGGGTTGTCTTCCCGGCCTTCCTTCCTGTCGTCGTCGGCAAAGATGCAGATTTGGGCCCCTGGGGCGAGCGCTCGCACTATCTCCGCCACCACTGGCAAATTGCCCACATCGATAGCCGTGACGCAGGGCGCGCCGCTCACAGCGTGAATGGCGGCAGCCGTGGCCAGACCTTCAGCAATCCACACCGGGCCGGTGTGATCTTTGAACCGCCCGAACGGGTAAAAACTGCCCCGCTTTTTGGCGGCTAAAAGGAAGTCTTTCGCTCCATCCGGACCGATGGCCTGCAAGGATGTTATTTGCCCCTGGGCGTCGTAGAGCGGAATAATCAGGGCATCCGGCCACCCGCGTTGCTTCCACGCTCCACGGCGGACGTGCGGGCCAAAATCAAGCCCGCCCTTGGCCAGGATATAGGCGTGGCTCTCCGGGGCTTCTGTGGCGGCACTGTAAAGCTCCACCGCCTTTTTAGCGGCAGCCTCCTGTGCCTGGCGCTTGGCCTCCTTGCGCTTGGTTATGCGCTCCACTGCCCGCTGCTTCTCGGCTTCGCCAAGTGGCTTGCCAGACAACCACAGCCCGCGTGCGCGCAGGGCCTCGATTACCTCCGCCTGAGAGCAGCCAGCCGTGCAATTCACCAGCAGCTTGCCGCCATCGCCAGGGTCAATATCAAGATTCGGGTGGTGGCGGTCGTCATGGGCCGGGCAAAAACAGCGAGAGCCACCCTTGCGGTTTGGCTTACCGCCAAGAGCGGTTGCAATCGTTTCGATTTGGGTTCGAATGTCACGCATGATGGCCACCCAGCAACAATGCTGCCGCCAGCCAAGCCAGCGGTTCCACGAGGCGAAAATCCAGTTGAAAACCGCAAGGGAATTTCGTAAAATAACCTGCGTTAAGTTTGTGCTTGCCCCGCTCGATCGTCCCGGATCGGCGGGGTTCTTTTTTTTGCTTCATCCCGCTACCTCCTCTTGACGCAGCTCAGCCTTCGGGCGGGATTCGATCCACGCTTGGATTTCGTCAGAGCGCCAGGCAACTGACCTGCCGCCCGGCACAAGCTTCACCGGCAAAGGAAATTCATTGCGCTCCATCAAAGCGTACAGGCTGGAAGCTGCGCCAATGCCGGTAATGTTCAATACCTCGGCCCGGCGCAATAGGCGGGTGGGGGTGGCTTTTTGATGTTTCATGCCTGCACCTCCCGGCTCTCCGCCTGACCCTGTATCCATGCGGTCACCTCGCTGCTTAGCCAGCCCACGGAACGCGGCCCCAAGGGGATCGACTTCGGGAACCGGCCCTCAAGGGCTAGTCGGTACACCGACGAACGAGACAGCCCGGTTAAGTCCATGACGGCGCGGATACGCAACACCTTGTCTTGCCCTGGGGGAAGTGTGCTGGGCTTGGAAACGGCTTGAACGGTTCTGGAAGTACAACTTGATAGTTCGGGCATTGCCAACTCTCTCCTTGACAATGCGAACACGCTTGGGCGACAGAGAAACCGCATAGGACGTATGCAACTAAAGGTTGCACGCCCGATTTGCTTTGGTTACTCTAAACGCAACTGGCGCTTGAGGTGCCAGCCGTATACCCAGAGCGCCGCCCTGTGCGGCTTAGGTTTCGGTGATTCAACCACTCCTAAGGCTTACGCCTCCAGCTCCCGGTATACATGCATGCCGCGTGTTCGCGGTTTTTAGTTGGGCCAGGGTATCCGTGTGCTTGCAGGCGAATGGATACCCTGGCCTTTCTTCATGAGTCCTATATTTACCCAAGAGCCTTGTTTCGGCAAGAGGCGACGCACTGCAATACCACACCGTAAAAACATCGTGTAATCAGCGTTTTAATTAAGATAAAAGTCTTGCCGGCTTATTCGAGATGATTTTTTAATTACTAAATGTTGTGGATTTCTGGCCGAATTAACCACAACATCTTGATTATCAAGATTATCAATGCCGTCAATAAAGTCTGTACAGGTAAACGAGGGTTCACCAGTTCCATCATAAATTCCCTCATACTGGGGAAATCTCAATCAGCATCAAACCCCTCTTTTTAGAGGTGTTACGGTTGGCCGGTATTCGATCGGCTTACAACTGATCCGATTAGCGCTCTCAGAAGGATGACCACAGGGGGTGACACCAAGAAACCTTGTTGTCAGGTGGTGGCGTAGAACAGCACCGCGAACCTTAGCATTTGTTAACAAGCAGGCAGACAATGCCAAGCAGCAGGCAGCCCTTTCTATCGTGTCAGAAAACTCGTAGCTCCGCCTTTTCTCGATCACCGACAAAACCTAATCGCCAAGCCACTACATATTGTGGTGCAAATAATGTCGCGCACTACATGTAGTGTTGTCGGCTTGGTGGACTGAAGGAAGTAAAGGTCCGGCTCGTTAACCAACCGGTTTTTCGGCTCGTTAAAACCAGCTCGGCGGCTTTGGTGTGGACACGCCCAGCGTTTTCGTCTTTTGTCTCCGTCAATTTGTTGACGGAAACACCGAAGTTCCCTGATTCATGGGTTGCAGCGTCGTTGATGTAGCTGCGGTTAGTGTTGAACAGTTCGGCGGCTTTGTGGGCGGCTTTGCTATCATTGTGATTTTTAGACTGGTCAATTAATTGACTAGTCTCACTCTGGCGTGATTCTGCAATCTTGCTTCTGCGCTCCTGCTCTACCGCTTCGGCAATCGCCGCGATGATCTCATCCGCTTCGACCGCCACCGCTGCCCACTGGCTCGATGTCAGGTGGTGGCGTAGAACAGCGCCGGAACCTTAGCTTTTGTTAACAAGCGGGCAGACCATGCCAAGCAGCAGGCAGCCCTTTTTATCGTGTTAAAAAACTCGTAACTTCGCCTTTTCTCGATCACCTGATAAAACCTAATCGCCAAAACACTACATATTGTGCTGTAAAAGATGTCGAACACTACATGTAGTGCTGTCGGCTTAGCACATGAACTAAAGAAAGGCTGAAGCCCTGCTGGCTTGGGGTCTCCCGAATGTTTGGGAGAGGGTGGCAAGGCCGTTTTGGATGCGGGAAGTATAGCCGAAAGTTGCCGGAGTAGTTGCCGGTGGCAACCCTAAAAAAAGAATCTGGATGCGCTAATTCCCATGCTGGCGGGATGGGGTTGCTAAAGGCTATCCCATTCAGACAAGGGGCATAGATGGGCCGGAAAACATGGAAACTTGTTGAGCTCCGCCAAGGTACTCATTTTGCGAGTACCCTTTTGGCAGTTAAGGCAGTGCCCTGGACGGGCATATTTATATTTTCACTATCGGGAATAGTCAGGGCCGCAC
>JAAYIE010000012.1 GCA_012744275.1 Desulfobulbaceae bacterium | reverse complement strand
TGGTTTCCGGATAAAAAAGGCCTGGTCTCCGGCATGGTGGTTATGGGTTTTGGTTTTGGCGCGCTGGTTTTATCGAAAATTATTGCCCCCATTCTGGTTGGCATGTATGGCAGCGACGGCCCAGGTCTGATTAAAATGTTCTATTCAGTCGGCGTGATCCTGCTTATTCTTGCCGTCCCTGCCGCAGCTGTAATGCGCAACCCGCCTGCAGGTTTTGTTCCAGCCGGCTACACACCGCCCGCTCCGGCGGCGGCTAAATCGAATAACACAGCGAGCGTTGACAATGCCTTGACCACGCAGGACTGCGTAATCTCCGGCCGTTTCATCATGATGTGGATCATCTTCTTCTGCAACATTACCGCAGGCATCATGTTCATTGGTTTCCAGTCACCCATGCTGCAGGATCTGCTTAAGCTGCGTGATCCTTCTCTGGATACCATGACCTTGGCCGCAGCCGGCGCAACCCTGATCGCCATCAGCTCCATCTTTAACGGAGTAGGCCGTTTCTTCTGGGGCGGACTTTCCGACAAAATTGGCCGTATTCAAGCCTTCCGCATTATTCTTGCCTCGCAGATCCTGGTGTTTGCCGCCCTGATCTTCATCCGCCAGCCTCTGCTTTTTGGCGTCTTGGTCTGCTACGTACTTCTGTGCTATGGCGGCGGCTTTGGCTCCATGCCTTCCTTTGTGCTCGATACCTTTGGTCAGCGGCTCATGCCCGCTGTCTATGGTACCATTCTGACCGCCTGGTCCTTTGCCGGCATTGCCGGACCGCAGATCGTGGCCATCATCAAGGACATGTTTAAAGACACGCCCAATGTAGTGCCCACCTATACCTTTATAGTTGGTACTGGCTTGCTGGTTATCGGCTTTCTTGTCGCGCTTCTACTCAACAATAAGGTTTTTTCCAAGAATGGGGTGATGGCAGAGTAGCCCGGAGTGGTTGAATAATCAGCGAGACTGATTTTTAACAAACAAGCTTCTTTTGCAATACGGAGGGCACTGTACATGACCATGGATACCAATGAAAGAACCTCAACTGAACTCGAACAGCTCGCCACGCTCAATGCCATGCTGGCCAGAACCTCCCGCGAGGAAGGAGGCCTGATCCCTGCCCTGCAGACCGCACAAAACCTCTTTGGTTATGTGCCGCATTTTGCCCTGGAGCATATTAGCACGAGCTTACGCATCCCCATGGCCACGGTCTATGGGGTGGTAACCTTTTATCATTTTTTCTCCATGCAACCGCGGGGAAAGTACACCATCCGCATCTGCTTGGGTACA
The DNA here is from genome assembly GCA_012744275.1 of Desulfobulbaceae bacterium. Lineage (GTDB taxonomy): Bacteria > Desulfobacterota > Desulfobulbia > Desulfobulbales > Desulfobulbaceae > Desulfobulbus. The sequence continues at coordinate 20,956 of JAAYIE010000012.1, read as the reverse complement.
GCCTGCTACGTGCTCGGCGCCCAGGCCGTGCTTGATGCTTTCCGCGAGCAGTTGGACCTAGAGGTCGGCGGAACCACTCCTGACCAGCTTTTCACTTTGGAGGCGGGGCGCTGCTTCGGCGCCTGCGGTCTGGCCCCGGTTATTATGGTGAATGATGTGATTCACCAGCGGGTGCGGCCAGAGGCTGTGGCAGGGCTGATCCAACACTATCGTGAAGCCGAGCAACACGAGGGAGAGCTGGTATGAATATCGAACGCATAGCATCCATCAGCACCCTGGAGAACATTCGAGACAAGGCCCGCGCCAGCAGCCCGGAAAACGGCAAATCCGAAGAACAGGAAGCTGTTTTGCTCTGTGCAGGCGGCGGTTGTATTGCTTCCGGAGCCTATGCTTTCAAAGAGGCCCTACAGAGCGCGTTGAACAGCCAGGGCCTGGCAGACAAGGTTACCATTATTGAAACAGGCTGCCTTGGTCCTTGTGCCCAGGGCCCGGTATGCGTGATCGGCCGCGACAAGACCTATTACCAGGGTCTGCAGCCAACAGATGCCGAAGAACTGGTGAGCTCGCATCTCAAGGGCAATCAGATTGTGGAACGGCTTACCTGGAAGGGCGAAGGGGAGAAGCCGGTACCGGTTCTGGCTGACATTGAATTTTTCAAGCGTCAGACCAAGATAGTGCTGCGCAACTGTGGCCGCATTGTGCCCACTAGTTTGCAGGACTACATTGCCCACGACGGCTATGCAGGCCTGGCCAAAGCCCTGACCTCCATGACTCCGGAGCAGGTGATTGACGAAGTACGCATCTCGGGCCTCCGCGGTCGTGGCGGCGCAGGTTTTCCAACTCACATTAAATGGACCTTCACCCGCAACAGCGAGGACCCGCAAAAATACATCCTTTGTAATGCTGATGAGGGCGATCCTGGCGCGTACATGGACCGCAGCGTGCTCGAAGGCGACCCCCACAGTATTGTTGAGGGCATGGCCTTGGGCGCCTATGCCATTGGTTCCAGCAAGGGGTATGTGTATGTGCGGGCCGAGTATCCGCTCGCAATTGAGCGGCTGCAGATTGCCATTGATGCGGCGCGACAGGCAGGCCTGCTCGGCAAGCGCATCTTAGACACAGATTTCTGCTTTGATGTGGAAATCCGCATGGGTAGCGGTGCCTTTGTCTGCGGAGAGGAGACCGCACTGATTAACTCCATTGAAGGCAAGCGCGGCGAACCGCGCCCGCGCCCACCCTTTCCGGCAGTGAAGGGGTTGTGGCAGAAACCATCCTGCCTCAACAATGTGGAAACCTTTGCCAACATCCCGGCCATCATCCATCGTGGCGGGGCCTGGTATGCTGGTATGGGCACGGAAAAGAGCAAGGGTACCAAGGTGTTTGCCCTGGCTGGGGCCATCAACGTGAGTGGTCTGGTGGAAGTGCCGATTGGTGCCAAACTGCGCGAAATTATTTATGACATCGGCGGCGGCATCAAGGGTGGCGGGGTATTTAAGGCCGCGCAGATGGGCGGGCCTTCTGGTGGTTGTATCCCGGCGGCGCACCTGGATGTGGGTCTGGACTACGAGACCCTGCAATCCCTGGGCGCGATCATGGGGTCCGGCGGTATGATCGTTATGGACGAACATTCCTGCATGGTGGATGTGGCCCGCTTTTTCCTGGAATTTACCCAGGATGAGTCCTGCGGCAAGTGTGTTCCCTGCCGCGAAGGCACAAAGCGGATGCAGGCCATTCTCACCAAGATCTGCGCTGGCGAGGCCAGCATGGAAGACCTCGATCTGCTGGAAGATCTGGCCAGCACCGTTAAAAGCACGTCTTTGTGCGGGCTTGGCCAAACTGCACCCAACCCGGTGCTTTCCACCCTCATGCATTTCCGCGACGAGTATGTGGAACACATCACCGACAGGAAATGCAGGGCCCATGTTTGTCCGGCTCTGGTGCAATTCAACATCAACGACAACTGCACCGGCTGCACCTTGTGCGCGCGCAGATGTCCAGTACAGGCCATTAGTGGCGAGAAGAAAGAGAAACACGTGATTGACCAGTCCCTGTGCATCAAGTGCGGCGCTTGTCTGCTGGCGTGTAAGTTCGAGGCTGTGGATAAACAATGAACTCATTGGGCACCAGGGCAATATGTCTCAAGATAGCAGACTTTCAGGAGGCAATATGAATATTGAACTCAATGGCAAAATTTACGAAGTGGAGCCAGGGCAGACCATCCTAGAAGCAGCTCGCAGCCACGGGGTATACATCCCTACGCTCTGTTACCATGCTAAAACGGGTGGGGTAGGCAAGTGCCGGGTATGCGTGGTGGAAGTGGAGGGCATGCGTGGTATTGTTACCGCCTGCACCGTACAGGTTGGCGAGGATATGAAGATAGTGACCGAGAGCCCGAGCCTGCGCAAGCATCGAAAAATGGTGGTGGATCTGCTTCTTTCCGCTGGCCACCACGACTGTCTGTCCTGTGCCCAGTGTGGCAACTGCGAATTGCAGGATGTGGCTTATTCCCTGGGCCTTACCCATCCCTCCTTCCCACAGCCGGAACGCAAGCCTGAGGATCTCAGCTCGGAGTTTCTCGTTTTTGACGAAACCAAATGTATTCAGTGTGGTCGTTGCATCCAGGGCGATAACTGTACGGTTATCAACGATACCTTGGGTTTTGCCTACCGCGGTGCAGACACCAAGGTCAGTTTTGACCACGACCTGCCCATTGGTTCCTCCTCCTGCGTGCAGTGCGGCGAATGTGTGCAGCTCTGCCCCACTGGCGCCTTGACCGATAAAAAAGCCAGGGGCTTGGGCCGTAACTGGGAACTGGAAAAGGTGAACACTACCTGCCCCTACTGCGGGGTTGGCTGCCAGATGACCCTGCATGTGGATCGTAAGCAGAACCGCATTGTGCGGGTGACCGGTCGGGAAGACGCTTTTAACGAGGGTATGTTGTGCGTCAAGGGTCGCTACGGCTACGATTTCCCTTCAAGTCCGAAACGTCTCACTCATCCCATGATCCGCAAAAACGGGGTGCTGGAGCAGGTGAGCTGGGAGGAAGCGCTGGACTATACGGCCACACGTATCAAGGAGATTGTCGACCGGGACGGGCCGGATGTGTTCAGCGCCTTTGGCTCTGGCCGCATCACCAATGAGAACAACTATGCCATCCAAAAATTTACCCGCGCGGTGATCGGCACCAACAATGTTGACCACTGCGCCCGAACCTGACACGCTCCCACGGTGGCCGGTCTGGCCGCAGCATTCGGTAGCGGGGCAATGACCAACTCCATTCGCGAGTTGGAAGACGCCAAGGTTATTTTTGTTATTGGTTCCAACATGACCGAAGCCCATCCGGTCATCTCGTATTACGTGAAACGGGCGGTGCAGAAGGGGGCGATTCTGATCGTCAACGACCCGCGCCGTATTGATCTGGTCAATTGGGCGACCATGCACATCCAGCACAAGGTGGGAACGGATGTGGCCTATATCAATGGCCTCATGCACGAGATCTTTGCCAATGGCTGGGCAAAAGAAGAATACTTACGAGAATGCACGGAAAACCCGGAGGTAATCCGCGAAGTTGCGGCGGCCTATCCGCTGGAGCGAGCCTCGGCAATCTGCGAGGTACCGATTGAGCAGATGAAAGAGGTGGCCCGTATTTTGGGCGAGGCCGAAGCGGTGAGCGTATGCTACACCCTGGGCATCACCGAGCATATCTGCGGCACGGATAACGTTAAAACCCTGGCCAACCTGCAAATGGTGCTGGGCAACATCGGTAAACGCAGCGCGGGCCTGAACCCGCTGCGCGGCCAGAACAACGTGCAGGGCGCCTGCGACATGGGTGCGCTGCCGGATGTGTTTCACAACTACCAGCCAGTAGCCAACCCCGAGGTGTCGGCCAAGATAGCCAAAGCCTGGGGCGTGGACAAGCTGCCCACCAAGCCGGGTTACAAAAAACCGACCATTATTGACAAAGCGCTCGACGGTGGCACCAAGATCCTCTACTGCGTGGGTGATAATGCGGTGCAAAGCGATCCGCACATGGCACACACCATCCGAGCCATGCAGTCGCTTGAACTGTTTATAGTTTGCGATATCTTCCCCAACATCACCACCCCCTATGCCCATGTCATTTTTCCAGACACCTCCTGGGCAGAAGAGGATGGCACTTTCAGCAACACCGAGCGCCGTATGCAGCGGGTGCGCAAGGTGCTGACCCCACCGGGTGAAGCGCGTCCGCACTGGTGGGTTTTGCAGGAACTGGGCAAGCGGCTGGGTAAGGACCTGGGCTTTACCTCGGCCAATGCCATCTGGGAGGATATGCGCAGTTCCTCCACTGGTTTTGCCGGCATCACCTGGGAACGGATCCATCAATACGGGCTCCAGTGGCCATGCCCGACCCTGCAGCATCCGGGCACTCCCTTTCTCCATGCCCAGGGCCGCTTTTCCCGGGGTAAGGGGCTGTTTCATGCGGTGGAGTGGATCCCGCCGGCAGAATGGGCGGATGAGGAGTACCCTTTCGTGTTAAGCACAGGCCGCCGCCTGTGGCACTATCACACCCGCACCCAGACCGGCAATGTTGCTGGCCTGGAAGCCATTTTCCCGGAAGAGTTGCTTGAGATCAACCCGGAAGATGCCGAGAAACTGGGGATCAGCTCTGGTGACATGGTGCGGGTCAGCAGTCGTCGCGGCAGTATTGAGGTGAAGGCCTGGGTGACAGATCGTTCACCCCGGGGCGTGTGCTGGTGCGCCTTCCACTTTGAGGATGCCTGCGCCAATGTGCTCACCAATAATGCCTTTGACCCGGTAACCGAGACTGCCGAGTACAAGGTGTCGGCGGTGAAGATCAAAAAAATCAGCGATGGAGTGGGCTGGGATACGCCGATCCGGCGGCAGGCCAGGCCCTAAGCGCATAAAACTCCGGGCTGAAACCAGTCTTTTCAGCCTGGTTAGTTACAGTAGGCTGTGTGGAACAGGCCTGTGTGAATGAAAAATAACGGAGGATCATCATGGATGATTTTCGGGAAATTATTGAATTTGCCATCCGCAGCGAGGTGGAAGCCAAGGAATATTATCTCCACGTTGCAGGCAAAACAAATAATGAAATGGTGAAAAAGCTCTTCCTTGAGTTTGCTGCTGAAGAAATCCAGCATGAGCAACTGCTTGCTAATATCCTTGCCAATAACGAGGCAAGCCTGAATTTCAAAAAGACACAGGATTATAAGCTGTCTGAAACCATTCCAGACCCGGATATGTCGGGTAAAGTGACCATGGCGGATATCATTGCCGTGGCCATGAAGCGGGAAGAGCGGGCCATGAACATGTATCTGAATCTGGCCAAGGATTCTGCTTCAGAGAAGACCAAAGAGATATTCATGGGCCTGGCTGACATGGAACGCGGCCACAAGGTCAAACTGGAGCAAGCCTACACTGATGTGGCCTATGTGGAGGCCTGGTAATACCAGTTCCAACTTAAAGTGCTCTTTGTGTCGGCTTCAGAAAATACTTTCCGGAGTACTTGTATGTACGTCTGCATATAACGAAATGGCCTTGGGTAAGAATCCCAAGGCCATTTCGTTATAAAACAAAGAATAATCGGGCGGGGAAAAAGCAGAGACGATCAACACACGCCAGCAATGGTAATCTGTCTGTCCGCAACGCTGGGCAGGGCGGAACGGATTTCACCAATGAGATACGGTTCCTCGCCATGGGCAGTAAATTGCTGCATGATATCTTCCACATCTTTGGCGCTGACAACGGCAACCATACCAATACCCATATTAAAGGTGCGGTACATCTCCTGGACTGTCACCTGACCCTTTTCCTGCAGATAGGTAAATACCGGCGGAATTGGCCAGGAACCCGGCTCGATGTGAGCAGTACAGCTTGCGGGCAACACTCGGGGAATGTTGTCGATAAAGCCGCCGCCAGTCACATGTACCAGGCCATTGATCTTGTGGCGGCGCAGGATATTGACCAGGCTATCCACATAGATCCTGGTCGGGCTGAGCAGTTCTTCGCCCACGGTGCGGCCAAGCTCCTCAACATGATCGTGGACAGTTTTGCCGGCTTCTTCAAAAAACACCTTTCTGGCCAAGGAATAGCCGTTGGAATGCAGACCAGATGAAGCCAGGCCGATAATTTTATCGCCCACCCGGATGTCGCTGCCGTCGATGATCATATCCCGGTCGCAAATACCCACGGCAAAACCGGCCAGGTCATAGTCACCCGGCTGATACAGCCCTGGCATCTCTGCGGTTTCACCACCAATTAGCGAACAACTGGCCAGTTTGCAGCCCTTGGCAATGCCGCGTACCACTTCTGTGGCCACATCAAGATCAAGTGAGTTGCTGGCAAAATAATCAAGAAAGAACAGCGGCTTGGCCCCGCAAACCACCACATCGTTGACACACATGGCCACCAGGTCGATACCAATGGTATCATGGCGATTGCACAAATTGGCCACGAGCAACTTGGTGCCGACGCCATCGGTGGAGGAGACCAGTACCGGATTTTTTACATTCTCGCTGTTGAGCGAAAAGAGACCGGAAAACCCGCCGATGTCGCTCAGCACTCCGCGCCGGTGGGTATCGGCAACCAGTGGCTTGATGCGGGAGATGAAAAGATTGCCTTTATCAATATCTACGCCCGCTTCTGAATATTTGGATGCTTGCTCGCTGCTCATGTTCACAGTATGTATTTGTTTCAGATGTATTGGTGATAGATATATTATTTTGAACGCAATGCGCAAATATTTACTTCCCGTACAACCTTGAAGTTGTACTGAGTTTGCTGAAGGCTTGCAACTGTTTACTTGTTATGTGACGATGGCCAGACGCATAGGCTTTTACCTGGCATCTAGCTTTTTTCAATGCTTACCTCAAACTACTGCCACAGGCTGTATGATTTATGGACACTCACGGTTTACTCATGGTTTTCACTGGAAACGGTAAGGGCAAGACCACGGCTGCTCTGGGCATGGCCATGCGTAGCGCTGGTCATGGTCTGGGGGTGTGCATTATCCAGTTTATTAAGGGAAGTTGGAGCTATGGTGAGCTTAAGGCTGTTAAACGGTTTTCCGATAACATTGATTTCCGCGTCATGGGTCGAGGCTTTACCTGGAAATCAGATAACTTGGAGGAAGACAAACGCCTGGCCCTGGAAGGCTGGACCCTTGCCCGAGAATGTATTGATTCTGGTAAGTATCACCTGGTTATTTTGGATGAGTTCACTTACTTACTCCACTACAAGATGCTGGATTTGGATGTTTGTCTTGATGTCTTTTCTAACCGCAGCCCCAGCCAGCACGTACTGGTCACCGGTCGTTATGCACCTGATGCGCTTGTGGAACTAGCGGACCTGGTCACAGAGATGCAGGTAGTGAAACATCCTTTGCAAAAAGGAATTAAGGCGCAGAGGGGTATTGAATTTTAGACCTTTCTTCCTGCCTACAAAGAGGAAATATACGGAAACTACGGCCTATACTTGATCTCACAGCAAGAATATTTACCGTTAAGCATTTATATTGTTATGGTGTATGCCTGTTGCTTCGATCATCTTCGTTACAGCAAATTCATTGTAATGGGCATCTGCACCATAACACCCGAAACTTCCACCTGCATTTAGGAGCGGCACCATGTCCCTTGATCATCCTGCCCGTGTGCGTAACCCAGGAGCTGCGGCTGTATTGAGCGCCCTTGTACCCGGTATCGGTCAGATTTATAATGGCGCCTTCTGGCGCGGCCTGTTCTGGCTCATCATTACTCCAGGGCTCTGGTTGGGCAGCGGTGGTGTACTTGGCTGGATCTGCCATGTGATTGCCGCCATCACCGCCTATAATTATGCTAAGAAAAACCCGTATCATTAATGCCAATATCATCAGTTGGTAAGGCTGTGCACAATTAGCATCAATGATCTGCGATTGGAATAGCGGCTTGATCGCATCACGCGGCTGACCATGCAAAATGCTGGTTGCAGGCAGGCGCTTGCAAGGTTACGCAAAATACTTACGGATTACGGCAGTGTGGCCGTGGCTTTTTCCGGTGGGGTGGACAGCACTTTCCTGCTGCAAATCGCCTTGATGACGCTTGGCTCCACCAAGGTAGTAGCACTGTACGCGTGCTCTGATCTAGTCAAGGATACCGAGCGCAGGCGGGCATTGTCTTGGCTGCATGATCTGGCGCACAGGTGCAATCTCCACTATGCAATCATGGATTGGCTGCCGCTGTCGCATGATACAATTCGTGCCAACAGCAGAATGCGCTGTTACTATTGCAAACAGCTAATGCTGGGCCAACTGCAACAGCTGCAGGATCAATACGGCATGGCCCAACTTGCGGACGGTACCAACGCCGATGATCTGCTCGCGTATCGGCCTGGCCTGCAAGCTGTACGCGAGTTGGAGGTTCGTAGTCCGCTGGCCGAGGCAGGTTGCAGCAAGGCTTGTATCCGCCTGCTCAGTCGAAAATTGGCCTTGCCCACATGGAATTTGCCCAGTGCTTCCTGTCTGGCGACAAGAATTCCGGCTGATATCCCGCTGAGTTGGCCACAGCTGCAGCAAGTCGCCCGTCTTGAAAGCGTTCTTGATAACCTGGGTTATAAGGGGAGCAGGGTACGGCTTTGTGCTGAAGATAAGGCCGTGGAGGTGGAGTTGGATCCAGTCTATGCAACAGTACTGGATGAAGTTGCACACAGTGCAATCAAACAGGCCTTAAATCAATTAGGTATTGTATCAATTTTCTTGAGTTATGCAAAAAAAAGCAGACTGGCAGACGATTGACCATTCCCGCCACAAGCCCCTGTATTTCTTGGCGGGAGCTGTTTTTTCTTTGACAAAGAAAGTATTTTTTATTTTATTCCAAGCTTACCGTACTGCTGGGTAGAGATGAGAAGCATCCCGGCACAAGATTCATTTATGAGGGAGGGAAGAATGAACAAAAAAGAGTTGGTTGATGCCATGGCTGATGCGGCTGACATCAGCAAGGCAGAAGCCGAGAAAGCGCTAAATGGCATGCTCATGGCGATTTCTACTGCCTTGGCAAAAGGGGACAAAGTAACCCTGGTTGGTTTCGGCACCTTTTCCACAGTAAAACGTACCGAACGCCAAGCGAAGAATCCCCGCACAGGAGAAGCTATTTCTATTCCGGCAAAAACGGTCGCCAAATTTAAACCTGGCAGCAAACTTGCTGACGCCGTAAACTAATTTCAGTTTTAGAGCGTACACGCATCAACAGCTGACCCTTGTGTCAGCTGTTGTTTTTTGTGTTCAACAAAAAATGCATTGATGACTTCTGCGTACTGCAACAGCATGAACAACAACACAGAGGAAAACAACACTTTTGTTGGATGAATTTGTTTCAAAATAAAGCTGGACAGGTGAATCTGTACATGTTAAGCAGCATTATTATATTATTCTGAATAAAGTCTATTCCGCTCACTCAGTGGACTGAACGGAGAAAACAAGGCAGTACAAAGTCGGGAAGTGGCTCAGTCTGGTAGAGCACAGCGTTCGGGACGCTGGGGTCGGAGGTTCAAATCCTCTCTTCCCGACCATCTCAAAAGCAGCTTGTTGAACCCTGCAGTTTTTCGTGTACGAAACGATCCTTCAGGATCGTTTTTTTGTTATGGGCCAAGGTGCTGCTATCGTATTTTCTTCCACAAACAGCTTCCCGTAGATTCAGTGTCATGGTTAAAATCGGCAGAAACCAACCTTGTCCATGCGGCTCAGGCAAAAAGTACAAGCACTGCTGTTTAACGGCAGAGCGGGTGGCACAACCACAAAATGCTCCGGTGGTACCCACGCTCAAGACTCAAATTGCCAGGCTTCAGCACCTTGCCCAGCGCAAGGAAGCAGCATTTTGGGAACTTGGAGTTTTTTTGTTTTTCAGTACCGCGTCAGGTGATGCCTGGCTTTTGGAGATAACTGAAACTGATGCGGTGCAGGTAGCGCAGGCAGGTGAAGCTATTGACCTGCTGATAGAGGAAAACGCCGAAACCATTGCCATTAACTGGAGCCACACCTTCAACTTGCACGACAAAAAATTTGTGCTCACTAGCTATGCAAGTGGTGCTGAAGAAATACAGACTGCAGCACCAGCACAGCAAATCCATGCCGCTATCCGGCGTATCCGCAAACGTTATGACCAGGCCCTGCTGGACCAGGTGCATCTTGCCCCAGAAGCGGCAGATCAGGCTTAAACGTTGCGATCGTTGCATCCGGATTAAACTATGGCTCAGCATGCCTCGGTGCACATCCTTTGGACATGTGCCAAAACAGCACACAGCGTTGTGACGTGAAATTAGAATAATTATACGCTGAACTAGGCCGAGTACAATCAACAGGTAACAAAAAGCCGTGCCAGAGTATAATCCTGACACGGCTTTTTGTTACGCTTATGGGGCACAGATAAGGCCGACACTGGATTGGCGGAAGTCTACTCTGCTTTGCAGGAACGCCGAGTAGCACCTTTTCCCCAGGGAAAGGTGAAGACGAGGGTGTCTTTATCCACCAGGGCACGCAAACCTTGACTCAAGTGGAGTTCTTTTCCGTGTACTGCGAAAGCGACCAGTTTGTGCAGCGCCATGATATGTTCATATACCGCCTTTCCCTGAGCAGTATAAAGAAGGCGCTCCAGTACTCGGCGCTGCAGGGCAGGGTGCAGTTGCACAAAAGAGGGGAGGTTGAGTACCCATTTTGGCTGAACAGAACCATCTGCCCCAACTGACATCGTCGTATTGATGGTTTTATTCCAAGCCTGCTCCTGCAGTTGGCCCAGGAGATCCTCATCGGCAGCGAAGGTGTCGGCGCATTTTAAAAGAGCACGGCGGACGCCGGCATCGTATTCCTGTTCCAGCAGAGGCAGGAGATGGTGACGAATGCGGTTGCGCAGAAAAGAAAGATCGTCATTACTGGAATCGTGACAGTAGCTATACCCATATGCATCCATGTAGGCCAGAAGTTCGTTTTTGTGTACCAGCAGTAGTGGACGTATACGCGTTCCACTACACAGTCGCATACCGGCAAGTGCCTGGCGGCTGCCTCCGCGCAGGATACGCAGCAGCAGCTCTTCCACCTGATCATCGGCTGTGTGGGCAAGAACCAACCACTGGAAAGAAAGCTCGAGCTGCAGCCTTTCCAAGGCCTGGTAACGGAGTTCTCGGGCAGCGTGCTCCAAAGACAACTTGTGGCGAGCAGCTTCTGCGCGCGCATCTACTTGAATACGTGTAGAAGATATGCTCAGCTGGCTGCAGGCTGCCTGAACAAGTTGCCACTCCTGCGGACTTTCTCCTGGACGCAGACCATGATCGATATAGGCGGCATACAAGTTCAAACCTAAGGGCGGCTCAAGCGATGCCATAAGGTGCAGCATGGCCATGGAATCGGGCCCGCCGGATACAGCAAGCAAAAGAGAAGAGCCGTGCCGCAGGCCAATGTCCTCCACCAGAACCTGGCGTAATGTATGCGCCAGTGAGTGCAAATGTTTACTCCTGTCATTGAAGTGAGTCATGGTGTGGGGTGTGCAGGCCATCCTACTTTTCACCAACGGCATAGCACATGGAAAAGGAAAAACAGCATTATCTTGAGACCATGCAGCGGCATTTAGAGGAATACTATTTGCTGGACAAGCAGCAGGTAGTGGATGCCATACCCGGTTTTCTGGCAACCCTCTTCAAACACATGCACAGCCTTGGTTCTTTGCAGCAGGAAGGGGATCTGGTAGCCCTTGCTAAGGCAAGCCATGCTGTACGGGGCGCTTTGCTTAACCTCGGCCTGTTCGACTTGGCTGAATTTACCCGCCAGGTGGAAGAGCAGTGCTGCAGCCCCACGGGTCAATCCGCATGCCACAACCTGCTGGCGGAATTGAACGAACGACTGCTGCCGCTCAAGGATCTGTTGCAGTCGAAATCGTCATAACTGCACTTTACATAGAAACAAAGAAAAATTCTTTGGCCCATGCCCAGGCAGAGCTCCCTTAATTCCACCTGAAAACGCTCGTTCTATCATTTGGGCCAATGCGCGCAGGACGCAGACTGAGCTGCGCCTGTATTCGCATTGGCCCATACCCCATGATAAGCATTTTGATCTGATCTGGAATCACATTTGGTACCACTTCTTTTAGCTGCCAACTCCCTTGAATTCCGCAATCAAAGCCTGGATAGAGGCCTTGGCGTCACCAAAGTACATGCGGGTATTTTCCTCATAGAAAAGCGCGTTTTCAATGCCTGCAAAGCCCGGGCTCATGGAACGCTTCAGCACGATAACGGTTTTGGCCCGGTAGGTTTCGATAATAGGCATACCGTAAATCGGGCTGCCCTTCTCGTGCACCGCCGCCGGGTTGACTACGTCGTTGGCACCAATCACCACGCAGACATCAACTGAGTCCATGCGCGGGTTGATATCATCCATTTCCACCAGTTGATCATAGGATACATTGGCTTCAGCCAAAAGGACATTCATATGGCCGGGCATGCGGCCCGCCACCGGATGGATCGCATAGACCACCTCTGCACCATTGGCTTCGAGCAGATCACCCAGTTCGCGCACCACATGCTGCGCCTGGGCAACCGCCAAACCATAGCCCGGTACAAAGGCCACACTGTCTGCTGCTTCCAGAATATAGAATACGTCCTCCGCCGAGGCCGGACGTATCTCGCCTTTGGGCCCTGCATCGCCAGCATCTTTAGCTTTCGCCTTGCTGAAACCGTAGAAGAGTACATTGGCGAGCGAGCGGTTCATGGCCTTGCACATGATGCGAGTGAGGATAATACCGCTTGCGCCAACCAAGGCACCTGCCACAATAAGGATAATGTTGGATACCACAAAGCCTGCGGCGCAGGCAGCCAGGCCTGAGTAGCTGTTCAAAAGAGAAATCACTACCGGCATGTCAGCCCCGCCAATGGCAATGGTTGAGGTTACACCGATTACCAGGGCCACCAGCAGCACCAGGATAAAGAGCAGGTAGCCAAGGGCCGGTGACGGACTAAAGGTGAAGACCAGGGTTACCAGCAGGGCCGTGGCCAGCAGTGCACCATTGACCAGGTGCTGCCCCTGGAAAGTTATGGGTTTTTGCACCATTCTACCGCTGAGCTTGGCCCAGGCCACCAAAGAGCCAGTGAAGGTGACCCCGCCGATCAACACCGAAAGCACGGTCACCAGGGCAATAAAGGCAGCAGGATGCAGGGTCTGGTTGTATTCACTCCAGGCAAGAAGCAGGCTCGATAAACCGCCCAGACCGTTAAACATCGCCACCATCTCAGGCATGGCCGTCATTTGTATCCGGTAGGCGCCGATTAAGCCGATGGCAGAGCCAATGACAATACCAAGGGCAACCCATTGGTAGGCAATGCCCGCCGCCAGCAAGGTTACACAAATAGCAAGCAGCATGCCCAGGCCGGAAAGCAGGTTGCCCCGCCGGGCAGTGGCCGGCGAGCTGAGCATCTTCAGGCCAAAAATAAACAGTGCGGCAGACACCACATAGGCGAAGTTAATCCCCACAGGTCCAAGGTTCATGCCTCATCCCCCTTGTCTTTCTTCTTAAACATGGACAGCATACGGTCGGTAACTGCATAGCCGCCCACCACGTTAATGGTGGCAAAGATCACGGCGAGGAAGGCGAGGAAAATGCTCAGGCCCTGATGGGAAGACTGCAGCGCTGCAAGCGCGCCGATCAGGGTGATACCGGAGATGGCATTGGACCCGCTCATCAAGGGGGTATGCAAGGTGGATGGTACCTTGGAAATCAGCTCAAATCCTAAAAAAATGGAGAGCACAAAGATAAAGGTCAGGAAAACGGCAGTCATAGCGGCCTCACTTTTTCATGATGCTTTTGTACATTTCACTAAACAGGGCCCCATCGTGGGTGATAAGGGCGCCCTTGATAATATCGTCGTCCAGGTTGAGCTGGAAGGTCTTGCCATCCTTGTCCCAGAAATGGGCAATGAAGTTGCCCAGGTTGGCGGAGTACATCTCACTGGCAGTCAGCGCTACTTTGCCGGGCAGGTTGCCCAGGCCGATGATTTTTACGCCATTCACCTCCACCACTTCATCCAGCACCGAACCTTCCACGTTGCCACCGGTTTCCACGGCCATATCGACAATCACTGATCCAGGCTGCATCTGGTTTACCATGGCCTGGTCCACAATGCGCGGGGCCTTGCGGCCAAAGAGCTGGGCCGTGGTGATCACCAGGTCGGCCTGGGCGCAGGCCTTGGCCATGCCTTCTTTTTGCCGCTCCACCTGTTCGGGTGTAAGCTGGGTGGCGTAACCGTCCTTGGTCTGGCCAGTTTCTCCCAGATCAATTTTCACAAATTTAGCGCCCAACGATTTCACCTGTTCTTCAACTACCGGACGGGTATCAAAGGCCTCGACCCGCGCACCCAGCCGTTTTGCGGTGGCAATGGCCTGCAAACCAGCCACACCCACACCAATAATGAACACCTTGGCCGGCTTAATAGTGCCAGCCGGGGTGGTCATCATGGGCAGGATCTTCTGCATTTCCGTAATGCCCAGCAGGACCGACACATACCCGGCCAGGTTGGCCTGGGAACTGAGTACATCCATTTTTTGGGCAATGGTGGTGCGAGGAAGCATCTCCAGACTGACGGCGCTGATGCCAGCATTCTGGAGCGCGTCAACCAACTCAAGCTCGTTGAAAGGGTCCAGATAACTTACATGCATTGCGCCCCGGCGCATGAGTGCCACCTCTTCCAACGGCGGTTTGCGCAGACGTAGGATGATGTCCGCCTCGCGCAGCAGGGCTTCCCGCGATGATTCGACCTTGGTGCCTGCAGCCGTATACTGTTCATCAATAAAACGACAGCTCGCACCCAAGCCGGATTCCACCGTCAAATCAGCGCCGAGCTTGACCAATTTTTCAGCGGTTGCTGGCACAAGTGGCACCCTGGTTTCACCAGGATGCGTTTCCTTTAACACGGCAATTTTCATCGAACACTCCTTATCGGCGAGAAAGATGACCAAAATAGTTTGAATTATATAGTGCTCAGTTCGTGAGAAGGCAATGCGGAATTTTTGCAAAAACAGCAGGTATGTGCGAATACTTTACGCACAGGTTACGTTGCATGTGTGCTGTTAATGGTCAAACAGCATCCTGCAGACGCTGCAACAGCCTGGTGTGGATATTGTCAAAGCCGCCATTGGATAAAATCACCACTTTATCGCCAACACGACAATGCTCGCTCAGGTGGTCGATAATGGCATCGGTGTTGGCAAAGGCTTGGGCAGGAATATGCTGGCCGCGCAGGTCTTCAGCCAGGCGCGTGGAGGAGAACTGCTCCTCCTCTGCAAGGCCATCCAGGGGCAGGGCCTCGCGAATGAGGACCTGATCAGCCACGGCAAAGGCCTGGGCATAGTCCTGCTGAAAGACCGCCCGTCTGCTGGAGTTGGTGCGTGGTTCAAAAACCACGATCAGGCGATTATCCGGCCAACTTTGGCGAAAGGCATCCAGGGTGGTTGTAACGGCTGTAGGGTGGTGGGCAAAATCATCGATAATGGTAATGCCTCGCACCTCGCCCCGGACCTGCTGCCGTCTTTTCACCCCTTCAAAGGTGGTGATGGCGGGGAGGATAGCCTCCAAGGGAAAGCCAAGTCGGTGCAAGAGGGCAATCACAGCCAGGGCATTCAAACAGTTGTGTCGTCCTGGCATGGGCAGGTGGCAAGTGCCTTGCATTTCACCTTGATAAGAGAAGGTGAAGATGCTGTGCAGGCCTTGGGCCTGGACATCATGGAGCCGCCAGTCACAGTTTTCACCAGTGCCGTAGCTTAATACCGGGCAGGCTGCGTTTACAACCAGATCCGCAAGGACCGGATCATCACCTTCAGCGATAAGTGCGCCATCCGGCGGGATGCGTGTGAAAAATTCGGTAAAGGTACGTTTGATTGCGGCCAGATCTGTAAAAATATCAGCATGGTCAAATTCCACCGAGGTGCAGATGGCAAATTGCGGCAAATAGTGGTGGAATTTTGAGACCTTGTTGAAAAAGGCCGTGTCGTACTCATCGCCCTCTATTACAAAATATGGGCTGTCACTAACATTGTAGTTGCGGCCAAAGGCTTCAACAATACCACCAATCATGAAGCCTGGAGTTTCACCCATGCGGTGCAGGGTGGTGGCCAACAGTGAGGAGGTGGTGGTTTTACCGTGGGTGCCACTGACCACCAGAGGAATTTTTCCTTTCAGAAAAAAATGGGCCAGGGCTTGCGGCATGGAAAGATAGGGTAGGCCAAGGCGGGCCAGCTCAATGGCTTCTGGATTGGTCGCCCGTACCACGTTACCCACTATGACCAGGTCCGGAGCGGGTTGCAGGTGTTCAGCCCGAAAACCCTCTTGCACCGGAATTTGTAAATCTGCCAAAAAATCCGACATGGGCGGGTACACGTTCTGGTCTGAGCCGGTGATGTGAAAATCACGTTCCTTGAGCATCCCGGCCAAGGCGGCCATGGCTGTGCCGCAGATGCCGATCAGGTGGATATGTTGCGGAGCAGGCGGGCTTTGATTTAGGGCTGGATCAAGTTGGACGTTTTTCACTTGGGTCGCACCGTGCGTTCAATGGTCTGGTACACCCGGGTAAAGGTTTCTTCAAAACCAGAAGGAGAGAGTTTGCCCACTTCAATGAATTTAACCACAATCTCCTTGGCCACCTTGAAAATGACCTCATTGCTGATGGTACCAGCAGCTTTTTGCTGGTTGGTTTCGTGCGCGGTCACGGTATCCTTATTTATCCTCGAGAGCTGATGAACTGATGAAATTTGGCTGAAAAAAAACCCCTGTCACTGGAAGAAGGCCAATTCTAGTCCGTTTGTAACAGGGGAGAACCTGTGCACACGGAAAAAACCTCGTCAGCATTTCCCGGGAAAGGTTTTTATGCCTTGGCGCCTTTGGAACTGCCGCTCGCCGGTCAGTGTTTGCTCAGTTTATCGTAATCCATGATATTGGCGAAGAGCACCATGTCTGCACGGCTTACCTGCCGTCCTTTTATGACTACCACAAAACGCGAGTCCACCACGATATAGATTTCCCCGCCCTGATCGTCGTCATCATACTTAACGATGGCCTTGTTGCCTTTGAGTGTTTCCAGCTTGCCGCCGCCCGCGCTGGCGAAAACCGAACTGCTGGTCATCATCAAAACCGATTGCAACACCGGTGAATCAGCCATAATTTCCAGTTTCACCGACGAATCACCCTTGCGATACGTGCGACTGATGGTAACCCCGCCTCCAAGCACTTCAGAACCCAAAGCCTGTGAGCTGGCTTCTTCGGCCTGCCAGCCCGGCGGCGCCTCGGACAGAATGGTTTGCATCTGTTCGCTTTTCTTCTGCAACACCAGTTGGGAGGCATAGTTCAGGTTGGAAGCTGCGGCAGTATAATCACCTTTTTCGTACTGCTTCATCGCCTCTTTGATGGTGCTGAGGACATTGTCTTCTGCATGGAGCGGAACTGCGACATGAAACAATAAAAAAGATCCTGCGCATAAGCCGAGGCAGGATAAGAACCTTTGTTTGGCACGAGACAGTTTTTTCATGATTTTATGAGTAGTTAACTATACAGGTGGTAATAAACAGTTTGAAAGAAGACTGAAAGAATACTACAAGTAGAATGTAACATAATATCAGATTTAATATACTCGAACAGACCTGCTTGGCCAAGGGTATTGTGCCAGGGGTAGGTGAGAAGGCAGAATGAAGAAAGGTTAGGGATGGGCGGGGTGTGCGCTTAGCCTGATGCCTTGACGTAAGAATAATGGATAAGCCGCTTCGGCAACCCCTCGGGCAGCCTGACTAAACGGACCTGGTATGATTCGAAATACGAATCGTTAATTTCACTGCTCCTTCATCACTTACAAGAGGTCAACGCCAAACCGGAAAAAACGTTGGTAATGCCCATTTCATCAAGAATGTGCGAGACCAGGCCGCGGTAATGCACGCCATGAACAGTTGCAATCTTGAGTAGGCAGTGCAAAGGCACGATAGCGGATTGCTACTAAACCAATCAATGGGTAACTGCCTGTTTAAAACCTGTTATGCTTGATTATATTGTGGAAGCGGCTGTGGCAGCGATTGTTGCTGCCCACGCAGATCCGGAGATATTGGTACTTAAACGCATGGCGCACCCGCAAGATCCGTGGTCAGGTCATTACGCCTTTCCGGGTGGACGAAGGGATCCCGAAGATGAAGACCTTTTTGCCACCTGCGTGCGCGAAACACGGGAAGAATGTGGTGTTAACCTCTCGACCAGTTCCCTTGTCAAGGAATATCCTGTACAATATGCTGGCAACCACTTGAACAAACCGGTGCCGGTCACCACCTATCTTTTTGAATTGCCTAACAAACCTTCAATTGCACTGGAACGTTCAGAAATCACCTGTTATGAATGGGTGCCGCTTTCCTATATCGCCGACCAGACCAGCCGTGTATATTTGCCCATGAGTTCCTCTCAACCACAGCTCCTTTTTCCGGCCATACCTGCCACCGATGGACTAATCTGGGGTTTTACCTATGGCGTTTTAATGACGCTTATGGCCGACCGCTACAGCGCCATGGTCTGAGGCCGGAACGCAGACGAAACAAGGCTGCTGCATTGTGCTGCACCCTGGCTATTTCCCGACTATATCAAAAGAAAGCCGCTTGACTTTTTTCGGCAAGGTCGGTATCAAGGTTCTTTGTGATTCAGTGGCTTTAAAGCTCCTGCACCTGTTTGCACTACTGCAGGGGCAAGATATTCATACCAAGATAATGCCTTTATCACTTTAGCGCCGGGGTCTCTCCCGGCAAGATAAGTGACCGCAGGCCGCGCAGTCCTGGCTCTGCACATCAATGATGTTTCACAGAACAAGGAGAAAACACATGAAAGCACCAGTACGTGTTGCCGTGACCGGAGCTGCCGGTCAGATCAGCTACTCCCTCATCTTCCGCATCGCCAGCGGCACCATGCTTGGCCCGGATCAGCCGGTTATCCTGCAGTTGCTGGAGATCCCGCCGGCAATGAACGCGCTGCAGGGCGTGCTCATGGAGTTGAAAGACTGCGCCTTCCCGCTGGTTGCCGGAGTTATCGCCACCGATGATCCCAATGTGGCTTTCAAGAATGTAGACTATGCTATGCTGGTTGGCTCCCGTCCGCGCGGACCCGGTATGGAGCGTAGTGATCTGCTAAAAGCCAATGGTGCAATTTTCTCCGTACAGGGCAAGGCTCTGAGTGACAACGCCAATCCGAATGTGAAGGTACTGGTAGTCGGCAACCCGGCTAACACCAATGCGCTCATCCTGCTAAAGCATGCCCCCAAACTCAATCCGCGCAATATCACCGCTATGATGCGGCTGGATCACAACCGCGCCATGTCACAGATTGCCGACAAGATGAACTGCCATTCCTCTGAGGTTGAGAAGGTGGTTGTATGGGGTAACCACTCTTCTACCCAGTACCCAGATATCAGCTACGCCACTGCCGCCGGCAAGGCTGTAAAGGGTGCTGTCAGCGAAGATTGGAACAAGAACGAGTTTATCCCGGTGGTGCAGCAGCGCGGTGCGGCCATTATTAAGGCCCGTGGTGCTTCCAGTGCCGCTTCTGCTGCTTCCGCTGCAGTTGATCATATGCGCAGTTGGGCTTATGGCAGCAACGGTAAATGGGTCAGCATGGGTGTGTACAGCAAGGGTAATCCCTACGGCGTGGATGAAGACCTGATGTTTGCTTTCCCTATCACCTGTGAAAACGGTGAGTGGAAGATCGTTACCGGCCTGGAAGTTGATTCCTTCAGCAAGGAAATGATTAAGAAGACCGAGCAGGAGCTGCAGAGCGAGCGCGACGCCATCGCCGATCTGCTGAAGTAATTCAAGCTTCAGTTTATGTTGTTAAGGGGTGCTCTTGGAGCACCCCTTTTTTTGTTGGCAGTATCTGTGGTGGGCGGTATACAGAACGGCTGTAGTAAACAGAAATATTTTTGCATAGAACGAAGACAGGTAAGAAATTGAGTACACTTGCGCAGGAAATAGCAAAACGTCGCACCTTTGGTATTATCAGCCACCCGGATGCAGGTAAAACTACCTTAACCGAAAAATTGCTGCTCTTTGGTGGCGCCATCCAGATGGCTGGCGCAGTCAAATCGCGTAAAACCGCCATGCATGCCACTAGCGACTGGATGGCAGTGGAGCGCGAACGTGGTATTTCAGTCACCACCTCAGTGATGAAATTCCATTACCGCGATTTTGAAATCAACCTGCTCGACACTCCTGGCCACCAAGATTTCTCTGAGGACACCTACCGGGTGCTGACTGCGGTGGATTCTGCGCTCATGGTCATTGACAGCGGTAAAGGTGTGGAAACGCAAACCACCAAGCTGATGGAAGTGTGCCGCATGCGCAACACACCCATCATCACCTTTATCAACAAGCTCGACCGCGACGGTCTGGACCCGTTGGACGTACTGGCTGATATCGAAGATAAGCTGCAAATCGAGTGCGTACCGCTATCCTGGCCCATCGGTATGGGTAAGCGTTTTAAAGGCGTCTACGACCTGCACCGCAAGCAGATTACACTGTTCACGCCGAGTCGCGATACCCGGCCCGAAGATAGTGTTGTGGTGCGCGATCTGGCTGATCCACAACTGGACAAGCTTTTGGGCAGGGATGCGGCGGAACAACTGCGGGAAGATGTGGAACTGCTGCAGGGTGCGGCCAATCCCTTTGACTTTGCACAGTACCGCAAGGCTGGGCAAACACCTGTTTTTTTTGGCAGCGCCATCAATAACTTTGGTGTGCGTGAGATGCTGGACGCTTTTGTTGAACTAGCCCCGCCGCCCGGCCCACGCGCTACCACCACCCGAATGGTTGAACCAGAGGAAGAAAGTTTCAGTGGTTTTACCTTTAAAATCCAGGCCAATATGGATCCGGCCCACCGCGACCGCATTGCTTTTTTCCGTATCTGCTCTGGTAAATTCACCCGGGGTATGAAGGTTATGC
>JAAYIE010000127.1 GCA_012744275.1 Desulfobulbaceae bacterium | reverse complement strand
TTATTTTTTCAAATACCGAAGCAGCTTTAAAGGAGAACATTGCTGCTGATGTTGCCGAAAAATACAGGCAACAATTAACTCGCATGGGGTTGGAGGTCCGGGTTCGATCAAAAACACCCAAATCTGATATGAATAACCTCCCTGCTCAGGACAGGATTTTAGAAGAGTGCTTAGAGGAAATTGCCTCAGAAGCGAAAGATACAACAAATCTGCAGCAGGAGAGGCAGGATCTGCGTAACCCTTATCTGGCGCCGAACAGCAAGTTTTCGTTGCAAACCGGCATCGATGATCTTGATGTCTCGGATACATGGAAAAAACGTTTCCGCACCATTGAGGCTGCTGGTGGCGTTAACCTGCCGTATATCAAGGAACTATCACTCTTGCAGCGGCTGCAGATTTTCGTGAATATCCTTGCTTTTCTTTTCTGGATTATCTATCTGCCAATTAAGGGTATGTGGCGGCCTGCCTTGGCCTATTTTGGCCTGGCGCTGGCCGCTGCACTAATCCTTGACTTTGCCGGACTTGACGAAGGGGGCAGGGTGATTGGCAGTGTTATATCTGCCGTGGCAATGATCCGGACCAATCTGAACTATTACCGATACAAGGTTCTCGGAGAAACTCCGTGGTTTTAATACCGGGGCCACTTCTTTGATGTATCTGACCCACAGTTTGATCTGAGTATGTCCCAGCCTGGTTTGATCTGCGGAAACCGGCAGCCAGCATCTCTATTCCGGCCTGCATCACGCTTTTCGATCTCAACCATGGCGAATTTATTTGTACGCTTCTTCTTTGTTCCCACTGCACTCTGTCTCCTTCAGAGCAGGGATGGCGTGCGTCTGATTTCCATTTCATACACAATGGAGACTCAATGAAGTACCTGCATATAGCAATGGCCATTCTGTTTTTTCTGACCAGCAGCTGCGGCGTCCAGGCTGCCTCCAGGCGCGTCACCCTTGGCACCGGCGCAGTTACTGGTGTGTACTATCCTGTAGGAGAAGCGATCAATACCATCGTCAATCAGCAGCAAAAAAAACACCGTATCCGCACCACGGTAAAGGCTACTGACGGTTCGGTCTATAATGTCAATGCGCTAATCAGAGGCGATCTCGATTTGGCTCTGATTCAGTCTGACCTGCAGTACCAGGCCTACAAGGGCTTCAATGATTGGGCTGGGGAGCCGCAGCAAAAGATACGCACAGTGTTTGCCCTGCATCAGGAGACCATCACCATTGTTGCTGCTGCAGACGCGCAGATCAAAACCGTACATGACCTGAAAGGCAAAAGGGTGAATCTTGGCCTGCCTGGTTCCGGCCAGCGTAGCAATGCGCTTGATCTTTTTACCGTGGCCAATATCGATCCAGACAAGGATTTACAGTCTGAATCCTTTAATCCGGATGAATCCTCTGCCCTCTTACAGGGCAGGCGTATCGACGCCTTTTTCTACACCGCCGGGCATCCGAATGTTTCGGTGACCGTGGCGACCGAAGGTCCCCTCAAGACAAATTTTGTTGCCGTACCCGAAGATGTCGTGGTGGAGTTGATACGGCAGTTTCCCTGCTACAGCACCGCTGCTATTCCGGTTGCAGTGTATCCAGAGGTTGAGAACAAGGCCGATGTATCTTCCTACGGCGTAAAGGCGATCCTGTGTGCCAGCGCAGATGTTCCGGATGGCGTGGTCTACGCTATTACCAAGGCGGTGTTTGAGAATCTGGACAGCTTTCGTGCCCTCCATCCTGCCCTGGCAAAACTGACCAGGGAAAACATGCTGGAAGGCCTGAGCGCTCCCCTGCATCCGGGTGCAGAAAAATACTACCGCGAGGCAGGTTTGCTCTAATTTCGTAGCTGTTTAGTCTGTTGATTTTTGCCCTGTGTTTTTTCTGTTCTGCAAACAAAACGCACCCAAATTGTGTCTGAAAAAGGTATACTGCCCTGGTTCGACAAGGCACGCAGACAGAATTCGTTTTTAACCAAAACTACAAGCACATGCATATTCAGTCTTTTTCTGCCCAGCCCGATGAAGCTGCCTTTGTCAGCGCCTTGCAGTCCCACAATCTGGTGCCGGTGCATCGCACCATTATTGCTGATTTGGACACGCCACTTGCTCTATTTGCCAAGGTTTGTGACAACAGCGAGCATGTCTTTTTATTTGAGTCCATGGAGGGCGGTGAAAAATGGGGGCGCTATTCCTTTATCGGTTTTGATCCACTCATTACCTTTGAGAGTGTTGGCGAAACCTGCTGCATCGGGTATCCAGGGCTCCCAGGGGCTAGGGTAGAAACGAAAACAGGTAATCCGCTGGCTTTTTTGCGGGAGCTGATGCAGTCTTTTTCAGTGGCGGAACCAGAAGGCCTGCCCCGCTTTTACGGCGGTGCAGTGGGTTATCTCGGCTACGACATGGTACGCTTCGTGGAAAAGCTGCCTGATCGCCATCCCAGACAAGAGATGCCAGATAGTGCCCTGTTCATTCCTCGCATTTTACTCATCCACGATCAGCTCAAGCAGCAGCTCAGCATTGTCTGCACAGTGTGGAACCAGGGCCAGGCCGAGCCAGAGACCCTGTATGCAGAAGCCTGTGCCCGCATTGAAGCGGTGAGTAGCCAACTGCGCGGACCGGTACCCTTCAGCTTCACCCAGCAGCAGCGGGCCAAAGCGCATCAATTCTGCTCCAATACCGAGGCGCAGGCCTTCAAAAACATGGTGGAACGCGCCAAGGAATACATTCTGGCAGGAGATATTATCCAGGTGGTGCTGTCGCAGCGCTTTGAGGCCAAAGCGCATGTTCGTCCCTTCAGTCTCTACCGCGCCCTGCGCCAGGTGAATCCCAGCCCGTATCTCTTCTGCCTGCGCCAGCACGGCGCCACCCTGATCGGTTCTTCCCCGGAAATTTTGGTGCGTCTGGAAGAAGGGCAGATTGAGCTGCGGCCCATTGCCGGCACCCGGGCGCGCGGCAAGAGTCTGCAGGAAGACCTGGCCCTGGAAGAAGAACTGCTGGCCGACCCCAAGGAACGGGCCGAGCATTTAATGCTGGTTGATCTGGGCCGGAATGATGTGGGCAGGGTAGCTGCTCTGGGTACAGTTAAGGTGCACGATCTTTTGGTGGTGGAGCGTTACAGCCATGTTATGCACCTGGTTTCTGGAGTGAGTGGCAGGCTTGCCCCAGGAAAAGATCAGTTTGATGTTTTCAGTGCCTGTTTCCCGGCCGGTACAGTCAGCGGTGCGCCCAAGATTCGGGCCATGGAGATCATCGATGAGCTTGAGGTCGCCCGCCGTGGCCCCTATGCGGGCGCGGTCGGCTACTTTGGTTTTTCAGGCAATATGGATTTTTGCATAACCCTGCGCACCTGCATTCATACCGGAGAAACCTTGTGGGTGCAGGCTGGTGCGGGTATTGTGGCCGATTCCGATCCGCAAAAGGAATACGAGGAAACCATCAACAAGGCCATGGCCCTGCGCAGGGCAGTGGAACTGGCAGAATAGGGACGGTGAATCATGCTGGTGCTCATCGATAACTACGATTCTTTTACCTACAATATCGTGCAGATGTTGGGTACTGCCCCACCGAACGCAGCACCCGACTGGCAGCGACCAGAGATGCGGGTTATCCGCAACGACGCCATTACAGTTGCCGATCTGCTGGCCCTGAAACCCGAACGTCTGTTGGTCTCACCCGGGCCCTGCACACTCAGAGAGGCAGGTATTTCAGTGGAGGCCATTTTAGCCTGCAGCCGCCACATTCCGGTTTTGGGCGTGTGCCTGGGACATCAATCCATGGGTGTAGCCTTTGGTGGTGTGGTGGTGCGGGCAGCGCGTCCCATGCACGGCAAGACCAGTCCGGTCACCCACGACGGCAGAGGCGTTTTTGCCGGTTTACCTTCACCCTTCACTGCCATGCGCTATCATTCGCTGGTTGTGGAAGAGGCTTCTCTGCCATCCCAACTGACCATCAGCGCGCGCAGCGACGATCACGACATTATGGGGCTGCGCCATGCCAGCCTGCCGGTAGAGGGCATTCAGTTTCATCCCGAATCCATTATGACCACAGACGGCCTGCAACTGCTGCACACCTTTCTCCGCCCGGACTACTGCAATTTATTATAAAATCTGACTGCATTGACGCACGAGTAAGGACAGAACCATGATCAAGGAAGCCATAGCCAAGGTTGTTGAAAAGCAGGATCTTTCAGAGCGCGAGATGAACAGGGTGATGAGCGAAATTATGAGTGGTACAGCCACGCCTTCTCAAATTGGCGCTTTCATCACTGCCATGCGCATGAAGGGCGAGACCATTGATGAAATTGTGGGCGCAACCCGGGCTATGCGTGACAAGGCTGTTTTTGTCGATACTGGCGTGCAAACCCATAAAGGCGAGGTGTTGCTCGATATTGTTGGTACAGGGGGCGACAGTTCTGGCAGTTTTAACGTTTCCACTACTTCAAGCTTTGTCATTGCCGCGGGCGATGTGCCTGTGGCCAAGCATGGCAACCGGGCGGTGTCGTCGCACTGTGGCAGCGCCGATGTGATCGAAGCCCTGGGTGTTAATTTGAACCTGCCACCGGAAAAAGTGGCGACCAGCGTGGCCGAAGTGGGCATCGGCTTTCTCTTTGCCCCATTGATGCATGGCGCCATGAAGTATGCCATTGGTCCGCGCCGCGATATCGGTATCCGCACCATTTTCAATATCCTGGGCCCCATGACTAATCCGGCCGGAGCCAACGTGCAGTTAAGCGGGGTTTTTCATCCTTCCCTCACCAGGGTGCTGGCCGAGGTCCTGGTGCGGCTTGGCATGCGCCGGGCCATTATTGTCTGGGGTGAAGGTGGCCTCGATGAATGACCGTTACCGGAGCCACCCATATTGCCGATGGCCACGATGGCAGGGTGGAGGAAATGATACTGCAGCCCGAAGATGTGGGTTTGAAGCGCGCCACCATGGCCGATATCAGGGGGGGGGCGAGTGCGGCTGAGTCTGCCGAG
>JAAYIE010000126.1 GCA_012744275.1 Desulfobulbaceae bacterium | reverse complement strand
TTTTATCAGGTGATGATGCTCTGGCTCTGTCTTTCATATCTATGGGGGCTGATGGAGCTATTGCGGCTCAGGGTGCAGGATCTGGATTTTGAGCAGGGAAGCGTTATTATTCGCCACAGCAAGGGCGGAAAAGACCGGGTGAGTGTGCTGCCCGACAGTCTCCGCAATCCGCTTTTGGCACACCGGCAACGGCTGCAATTGCTTTACGAGAGCGACCAGGCAGCGGGTTTGGCAGAAGTATGGCTACCACCTGCGGTGGAGAACAAGATTCCCAGTGCCGGCAAGCAGTGGGTTTGGCAATGGTTTTTTCCTTCGCGGCAATTGGCGCTTGATCCACGCAGCGGAATTCTCCGCAGACATCACCTGCAGGATGCAACCTTTCAACATGCCATCCGCCGGGCAGCACGGGCTGCCAACCTCAATAAACGGGTTACGCCCCATACGCTGCGCCACTCCTTTGCCACCCACCTGCTCGCTAACGGGGCCGACATCCGCACGGCGCAGGAACTTCTTGGTCATAGCGATGTCAGCACTACCATGATTTATACCCATGTGCTGAACAGGGCAGGGCTGGCGGTGCGCAGCCCGCTGGATAATCTGTAAGCGCATTTCGGTCAGCCGGTTTTGCTTGCTTTTCCTGCCACGGTTGCCGTGCGTAAGCCCATCCGATTGTTTTTTCACACAGGTATGCACTGCTGCTGAATTTCCCGGAGATTTGGTGTATACAAAGCGCTGTTTGCGGGTGTTGTGAGCCCTGTCTTCTTCCCCTTTCCTGACGATTTTGTGGACGTAAAAAACATGCTGACCAGTTGTGTGCATCCGGATGGCCGTTTCCGGGTGGGCGTGCATCAACCAAGCTATACGGTGCGCAATCTGCGGGCGAGGCGCTATCGTGAGGTCTTGGGGCAACTCCCTGATGGCCGTGAGATCGAGAATAATGCCAATTTTCCTGAAGGTGATATTGCGGTACGCAGCGGGAATCCGGTCTATGAAATAGCCAATGCCTTGCCATTTCGTGGTTGCACCTTTATTGATGCGGGCTGGGCCAGGCCGCGCGCGCTCAATCCGGCATCCATTGCCATTCAAACGCCAGCGCCCTTGTCGTTGCGCAAACACCTTGCCGCCCAAGGCATACAGGGGCTTGATGGGGTGGCGCTGCGCACGTGCATTGCCAGCCTGCCTCTGCAGCTGCGCTATGCTCTGGCGGCCACCTCAAGCGATGCCGAGGAACTTATCTGGCTGGCCGAGACCTGTTGCAGTTTTATTTATGCGGATAATGGCAAGTATCGTTATCCAAAAGGCCTGCTCTACGAAGAACACCAGGGCCGGGTGCGGCCAGTTATCAGCGACAGTGAACTTTTTGAAACCATTGCCAATAACCCGCATTTACCAGACAGGTACAAAGAGGTGATGGTGCTTCGGCCTGGAGCGCAGGGCACCAGCCCGATCACTGCCGATATGTATTACGATGACTGTGATGCTGAAAAAGGCGGAGCTATCTTTGAGTATCTGCGGGCCAACTCCTATATTCCCGGTGGGCATTATGCCGCTAATTTCGCCCATACCTCGCGGCGCTACAGCATTGCCGAGCTGAGCCTGGCCGATATGCGCGGGCTGCGTCATTTGTACTACCAGCGCATCTGCACTGTGCTGGCAGCGCAGTTTGGCCTGGAACTGCCAGAACAGGGTCGCGCACTCAGTGAGGATGGACTGGAGACCTTACGTTTAGCGGTGCTGGACAAAGTACTGGCCTCTGGCGGCGTATATCCGCACCCGGCCACACTCTGGGGCTGGAATTTTGGCTACGATTTTTCTCCCACTGGCTACCGGTTGCACGCCTCGCACCAGATGATCCACCAGCAGTATGCCCTGGTACCTGAAATAGTACAGAGCAACACCGGCGAAACCTTACCTGCCTTTAGCTGCGGCGATTTGGTGGCTGACGCTGCCAGGGCATACCAGGCAGCCTTTCACAGTGATTTTTTCGCTGATTACCTGAACTGCATTACAGCCAACACCCGCGTTGATGGCAGGGATGGCGCAAGTTCGCTTGCAGTTTGGCAGGATGAGAATGTGCTCCTCTTTGTGCCCAAGGCCCAGGTATCCCAGTGGGAGCTGAACCTGATGGTGATAGCAAACAGCGAGAGCGGGCCAGTGGGTAATGTGGTGGAGGCAAACACCAGCGTACGTGCTTCCATTGATCAGGCCATGCATATCGCCCAGCAAATCTTGGCCAAACTGGGTGCGGCCATGGTGACTTCCATTGAATACAGCAAGCGGCTGGGCCTGCAAAATGGCCAGCGACTTATCTATGCCTTTCTGCCCAAGCTCCCCTGGGCCATGGGCGGCTTTACCGAGGCCCAGGGCCGCTATGTGCTTGGGCATTATCCCGAAGATTTCGCGGCAGCCTGTCGCTTAAAACTCCAGAAGCATGTCCAGGAGATGGGTGTATGAAAAAAGGGTATTACGGTCAGTGGGGCGGGGCATTCATCCCCGAGGTATTGCAGGCAACCTTTGCCGAGTTGAACAAAGCCTACTCGGCGGCCCGCAGCGATGCCAGTTTTTGGCAGGAATATGTAGATGTTATGGCCAACTATTCTTGCCGCCCCACACCGCTTACCTATGCAGAAAATTTGAGCCGTCATTTTGGCGGAGCGCAAATCTACATCAAGCGGGAAGATCTTAACCATACCGGCGCGCACAAGGCTAACAATGTTATGGGGCAGGGTTTGCTTGTGCGGCGCATGGGCAAGACCAGGGTGATTGCTGAAACCGGAGCTGGCCAACACGGCATGGCCACCGCCACCATGGCGGCCCGTTTTGGCTTTGACTGCACCATCTACATGGGCGCAGAAGATGTGGCCCGACAGCGGCCCAATGTGTTTTGGATGGAGAAGCTGGGCGCAACCGTGGTGGCAGTAGAAGACGGGGCCTGCACCTTAAAGGATGCAATGAACGAGGCCTTCCGCGATTGGGTAACCTCCATGGATAACACCCACTACGTGATTGGCACAGTGTGCGGTCCGCATCCCTTTCCGGAAATGGTGGCCTGGTTTCAGTCCATCATTGGCCAGGAGGCGCGCAAACAGATGCTGACGCAGCACGGCAAGTTGCCAGCGCGGGTCTATGCCTGTGTGGGCGGTGGCTCCAATGCCATGGGTATTTTTCAGGGCTTTTTGGATGATGATACGGTGGAACTGGTGGGGGTGGAGGCCGGTGGTCTGGGCATTGCCAGCGGTCGCCATGCCGTGCGCATGGTGGAAGGCTGCGGCGCAAGCCCGGGCGTGGCCCATGGCTATAAAACGCTTTTCCTCCAGAATAGCGACGGCCAGATGCAGGATACCCATTCCATTGCTGCCGGGCTTGATTATGTAGGTATTTCTCCCATTCTGGCCCATCTGGGCGAGACCAGACGGGTGCGCTTTTGTGCGGCTACTGACAGCGAGGTGGTCGAAGCGCTCTCCCTTGCCATGCGGATGGAAGGCATCATCCCGGCCATGGAATCTGCCCATGCCTTTGTGCAGGCCTTTAAGGAAGCGCCGCATTTGCCGAAGGAGGCTGCCATCATCATCAATATGTCGGGCCGGGGTGATAAGGATATTTTTACCATTGCCCAGGCCTTTCAAGATCCATCCTGGCAGCAATTTATCATTGAGCGAGCAGACCAGTACCGTGCGGCTCTGCAGCAGGGTAGGGAGGGGGGCAAATGAACCGGCTGGAGAAAGACCTGAAAGAACGCCTCAAGCACAAGCCGATCCTGCTCATGACTCATCTGATTTTGGGCTACCCGTCTTTTGAGGTTAACCGCGAGGTGATTCGCCACATGGCGGAAAACGGGGTAGATTGCATTGAACTGCAGATTCCCTTTTCCGAGCCCATTGCCGATGGCCCAGTGATCCTCAAGGCCGGCCAGGAGAGCCTGAAAAACGGTACAACAGTGGAGAATTGTCTGCGCTTTGGAGAGGCAATGGCCGCAGCCTGGCCGCAGGTGCATTTTTTGTTCATGTCGTACTACAATATCCTTTACCAGTACGGCGAGCGGGCCTTTCTCGAACGCTGCCGCGACATCGGCTTTTGTGGCAACATTATTGCCGATCTGCCACCGGAAGAGGGTGCCAGTTATATCGCATCCAGCCGTGAACTGGGGTTGTCACCTATTCCCTTTTTTACACCCACCTCCACCACAGCGCGCCTGCAGGAGATGGGTCAGCATGGCGAGGGCTTTGTCTACTGTGTGGCCCGGCGCGGGGTGACTGGCAAGCACACTGAAATTGATGCCAGTATAAGTGCCTACCTGGCCCGTTGCCGTCAGGCCACCAGCCTGCCCCTGGCGGTTGGTTTTGGCATCAGCAGCCGGGCAGATGTGCGTCAACTCACTGGTAAGGCGGAGATGGCGGTGATTGGCACTGCTACCATTAAACTGGTGGATGCCGAAGGCGCAGCCGCGGTGGGGCCATATATTACTAGACTGTTACAGGATTGATCCCACTTTCATTTTCAGGTGCTCTTTATGCCAGATGCCAGCGTCGGAAAAGGCCCCGCGAAACAGCTGCACGTACGTCTGCGTCGCCTTTTCCTCGCCTTCTTGAGCCTCTTTAATCTGAACCTGTGGAATGCAGCAATGTGGAATGCAGCACTCCTTAAGAACGTTGAGAGGGACCCCCATGCAGCACTATATCGCTTATTTTTCCCCGGCTGGAACCACCCGTACCGTGGCGGAACGAATTTATATGACCTTGCAAAAACACCACCTTGAAGCGAAGCTGCATGATTTGACTGTTCATGGCAGTCCGCTTGCCTCGTTCTTGCAAAACCTCGCTTCGCCCTGCGTGCTCTGGTTAGGATCACCGGTTTACTGTGATCATGCCCTGCCGCCGCTTATGGAGCAGATAGCAGCCTTGCCTGAGAACCTGCAGGGTTACAGTGTTCCTTATGTCACCTGGGGTGGAGTGTGCAGCGGTTTTGCCCTGCAGGAGATGGGCGAGGCACTTTCGCAAAAGTGCTTGCCACCTTTGGCTGCTGCCAAAATTGTGGCAGAGCACTCCTCCACCTGGGATGCGCCCAAACCCTGGGAAGCAGGCCGCCCAAACCCTGAAGACCTGATTTTGATTGATAAACTCGTGCAATACGTTGTGCAAAGCGTGCAGGGCGAAGCAAGTCAGCCCATGGATTTGCGTAAATTGAACTATCTTTCCACGGCCCAGCAGGCCGATGCAGCTTTAAAAAGCCTGTCCAAAGCAAAAACCGCCATGGGTACCCCAAAAGCGGATGTAGCCAGGTGTATCCAGTGCGGAGACTGCGTCCAGGCCTGCCCAACCGGTGCGATGAGCCTGCAACCCTGGCCAGCAGTGGCAGAAGAATTGTGCATTGTATGCCATCAGTGCGTGCGCAATTGCCCGGAAACCGCCTTCCCCCACAACGGTGCGCTGGTGGCAGAACGTATCGCCAGTATGGCTGCGGCCAGTGATGAAGACAAGGTAACTGCGCTTTTCTATTGATGCTTAGGGCCAACTTGCTATTTGGAGGCACTTGGGCTTGTCTGGGCCGGTTGTGATGGCAGCTTTGAGCTGGAACAGATTCTGTGGCAGATTGTAGGAAAAATTTATAATCAGTTGCGATTCTGTGGGCTCAGTAGAGTACCGAGTTGTATGCCGGGTTTCGGGCATTGCCACCCTTAAGGTGCTTGACGCTGCTGCCGCAAGCAGGTAGTCTACGAAGATTTTTTCTTCCGCTCATTTTTCCAAGGAAGCCGTGTGCGTCCCTTGCTGCTTGATATCTACCGTCTTACGGGTTTCTTCCTGTACCCGCTGGTGCGCCTTGCTGCGCCGATTATACGCTTGCTTCCGGGGCGCATTGCCTACAATTTTTCCCAGCGCTTGGGCGTGTACGGCAAAGGCGGCAGAGCCGACCTTTTTGAACACACGGATAAACCCAGTATTTGGCTGCATGCCGCCTCGATGGGAGAGATGCAGGCGGCACTTATTCTGTTAAATGGCTTGTGCAAAAAATATGTGGGGTACCGCTATATCCTCAGCAGCACCACAAAGCAGGGCTGTCAGCTGGCGCAAAGCCGTTTGCCCAAAGAGATTGACTGCATTGTAGCACCTCTGGATATGCCCCAGGCGGTGAACAGAGCCATACAGGCCATCAGGCCATCTATGTATATTTGTCTGGAAACCGAATTGTGGCCGCAGCTGTTAACTACACTCCAGACGCACAGGGTGCCGATGCTGCTGCTCAATGGCCGCATGTCGGCGCGCTCTCTGCAGAGCTACAAAAAAATTCGCACCACCATTGCCGCTGTTTTACAAGGATTCAGCGCAATGGCCCTGATTTCTCAACGTGATCTGGAGCGATTTGTAGAACTTGGCGTGGCGCCCGAACGTATGACAGTGACCGGGAACATCAAATTTGATCTCCCCTGTGCAGCCGACTCAGCCCATGCGATCCGGGCAGCGCATCGAACCCGACTTGGACTTGACGGTCAGGAAAAAGTGCTGATCTGCGGCTCCACCCACGGTGGCGAAGAGGAACTGCTTTTGTCTGCTTTCCTCCAGCTTGGCCGCGAGATGCCCCTAATACTGGTACTGGCACCGCGGCACCAGGAACGATTTGCCGCAGTCGAAGCTTTGCTCCGTACGCAGGGTTGCAGCTTTGAGCGCTATTCGCAACTGCGGGGAGGGCGTAGCGGTCAAGTTGTGCTGGTGGATACCATGGGCGATCTGGCTGATTTGTACAGTGCCGCTGATTTTATTTTTTGTGGCGGCAGCCTGCTCCCACGCCTGAGTGGGCATAATGTGATGGAGGCGGCCCGATGGGGCAGGCCGGTCTATTTTGGTCCGCACATGAAAGACTGGCAGGATGCAGCGGATTTGCTTGTGCAGGCAGGCGGCGGCTTTGAGGTGGAGGACATGACCGCCCTAACCAGCTTGGTCCGCGAGCACGCGGCATCTCCTCCTGCCTACGAAAGGGCCTGCCTGGCAGCCCGTGAGACTGCTGCTTCACAACGGGGCGCCCTGGCGCGGCAAATCGAAATGGTGCACGGATTTTTGTGAAGCCTGGTGATGTCAAGTCCGTATCAAAGCGCTCTTTATGTCGACATCTTTAATCTGAGATTGGAATACTCTATCAAGCTATAAGGAGGAAGCAGCGTGAAAGTACTGATGTTACAGGGTGGGGCGCGGAAAAACGGCAATACGGCCTTTGTGCTGAATCTGGTGGATGAAGAGCTGAAGAAAAGAGGGCATGAGGTTGGCACCATCTATCTCCATGGCAAGAATCTGAATGGCTGCATGGGGTGCGGCGCCTGCAAAAAGAAGCCGGATGAAATCGGCTGTGTACAGAACGACGATATAAACCCTATTCTGGAAGAGATGCTGGTCAGCGATGCCATTGTCTTTTCTTCGCCGCTTTATTTCTGGGGAGTGAATGCCCAGCTCAAGGCGGTGATTGACCGCATGTTCAGCCTGTACACCGGTATGCGCACGCCGGAGCATAAATCGCTTTTAAGCGGCAAAAAACAGGCCCTGATCATGACCGGTGGCAGCCAGTATGACAACAATGCCGAATGTGCTTTTATCGCCTTTAAGCGCATGACGCCCTATTTTAAAACCACCCTGGCTGGTGAGCTTTTTGTGGGCAACTGTACAAAACCGGAATATATGGATCTTG
>JAAYIE010000125.1 GCA_012744275.1 Desulfobulbaceae bacterium | reverse complement strand
TAAGTCGGCAAAAAGCCGATCAAGTACCTCAGGCTCGGAAAGATGAAAGGGGAGCATGAAAAACGGCTGCTCTTTGTTTTGACCCAAGATGACGATGTTGTCGTCTTCCAGGCGGGAGATACTGTAGGTATGTGTATTCCTGAAGAGATAAATATTGGCAAAGGTATGCTCCGAAATGCCGCTTTGCACCCGTTGAAAGAGCGGATGCAGGAGTGGGCGCAGGTTAAGCGAGATTTCGGTTGAGTCGGGATAGGTGGCAAGCATAGGGGGGAACAGACTAGCTGAATACATAGTGTCCGCACAATACAGCAAGTTTTAAAAAGATCAAGCCGGCTACGGTTGTACGTGTCATTCCGGTTCCAGATTATGGCGCTATTAAAGAGGCTAAGAAAATACCTCGCAGGTATGTGTACGGCGCGTCTTGCGAATGTTTTTCGAAGTCAGACACTTAAGAGCACTGTAATGTGGGATTGGAATAAGACAAATTTAAGGCAAATGTGTACAGTGTGCAGGAGAAAATTTCTGCCAGCTTTCAGCAGCAGGTTACGAACCAAATACCTTACGCTTGATCATCTGCTGGGTGGCATGATCGGGTTCCGGTTTTTTCCAACTGATGAACTGCCGGATCACCCGGGTAAAGACGCCTTGATCAGCCTTGCATAAATCGCAGATGGACTCGGCACTGTCCCGATACATGATGACCTTGCTGGCCGGCTCACCTTGAGCGTTGACTGCTGCCATCTTTCTGCAGCCGCAATCCAGGCGGATCACTGCCACACCCACGGCATCCGGACTACCTTCCAAAATGCCTTCAACCATGGCCTGTTCACTTTTTTCGGGAACCGTTTCACCAGGCATGTTGTTACTTTTTGTAGCCACTTTGTTCTCCTGAGACAGATAATGACTGCGATATGTTGATTGCGGGCCGAATTCCACTCCTTCTTTAATAGGGATGTTCACCAGGACTGTCAAAGGGTCTTGGAGAAAAACAGGGAAACAGGTTCTTGCCTGCGCCGATCGGTGCGGCGCTGCGCAAAGTTTTTCGTACGGATAAAGGGGGACCATTGGCCTTGATTTGTTTGACAACCTTTTAAGGGATTCTTATTGTTGCTGCACAAGTGTGCACTTGGGCCAGGATGGCCAGGCGCATTGTACATTGTCTTGTAAAGGGAGATTGTAATGAAAAAGCTGGTATATGCTTGTATTGGCCTTTTTCTGGTGAGCTTGGCGGCAACTGGCTGCTCCAGTGAGGGTCGCAGCGCCGGACTTGGTGCCCTGGGTGGTGCTGCTGCCGGTGTTGGCGGCTATGAATACAATGCCCATCGGGAAAAAGAAAGGTTGGAAGAAGATCTGCGTTCCGGCAAAATAGACCGGCGGGAATATGAAATCCGCCGCGATCAGCTGGAAAGAGGTTCCATCTTCCGTTAAATCACAGGCGTACGGCACGTCTTATTGCAGCGCCATTCCAATAGACTGGATGGCGCTTTTTTTTGGGCTTGATTTCAGGCCTTTTTCTCCTCCACAAATCCACATGGTATGAGTGCAACAGAGCTGGAACCGGCTGATGGCCGGAGTGTTCATGGAGTAAGCGTCGCAGAGTCCTTTGCCGCGTTGGGCAGCGGTCAGAAAGGGTTGTCTATCGCTGAAGCCGCTGATCGCCTGGAGCAATACGGCGCCAACCTGATTGTCAGGAAGCAGCAGGTAGGCCCTTTGCTCATACTGTGGCGACAGATTAACAACCCCCTGATCTGGGTCCTTCTGGTGTCCGGCACCCTGGCAATCCTGTTGGGCAAATTGACAGATGGTCTGGTGGTGCTGGCAGTGGTGGTCATCAATGCCATTATCGGATTTGTGCAGGAATACAGGGCGGAGCAGGCCATTTGCGCCCTTTCAGAGATGGTGCCACAGAATGCGACTGTGGTGCGTGAGGGCAAAAACACCACCATTGCTGCCTCTGAGCTGGTTCCTGGCGACGTGGTACTCTTGGCCGCCGGTGACAGTATACCTGCGGATATGCGCCTTCTGCAGGTGAAGAACCTGCGTATTGAAGAGGCCGCCCTGACTGGAGAATCCGTGGCAGTGGGTAAGGACACCCAGGCTGTGGCAGTTGATGCACCATTGGGCGATCGTCGTTGCATGGCCTATAGCGGCACCTTGGTTACTTCCGGTACAGGCAAGGGTCTGGTCAGCGCAACCGGCATGCAGACCGAGCTTGGGCGTATCTCCGATTTGTTGGATAGTACCGTAGATCTGGACACACCCCTGACCCTAAAACTGCAGGAAATCACCAAGTATATCACCATTGCGGTGTTGCTGATTTCGGCGGTTATTCTGGCTGTGGGTGTGAAGAGAGCGCTGGATCAGAGCATTGCTCTGGCTATGGCACTGAAGGATACCCTTATTTTTGCTATTGCCCTGGCTGTGGGCGCCATCCCCGAAGGGTTGCCTGCAGTCGTTACCATTGCCTTGGCCATTGGCGTGCAGCGCATGGCCAAAAGAAAAGCCATTATCCGCAAATTGCCCGCGGTGGAAACCCTGGGCAGTACCACGGTTATTTGCTCCGATAAAACCGGTACCCTAACCCGCAATGAGATGATGGTGACCGAGCTGTACACACCAAAGCGGCACTTGCGCGTGACCGGGAGCGGCTATG
>JAAYIE010000124.1 GCA_012744275.1 Desulfobulbaceae bacterium | reverse complement strand
GGCTGGTTGGTGGTTGGCGCTTCCAACTTTACCAGAATTCCGCTGTGTCCTTTTAACTCTTCATACCTTGCTGCTGGTGCATTTCGAATGTGAATCTACCGACATCGAGTTAAGCTGCTTTCAGGGCTTCAAAGGCCATGGGACTGATGTGACCATTCGCACTATGGCGACGGGTACGATTGTAGTCAACTTCAATGTATTCGAACACAGTGTGGCGCATTTGTTCACGAGTGGCAAAACGCTCGCCATGGATAGTTCCCACCTTCATGGTGTGAAAGAAACTCTCAGCACAGGGTCGAGTAGCGTAGCGGGGTCTCACCGCTACGCTCTCACAGAACCGTACGTGAACCTCTCGATTCATACGGCTCTTGTCATCCAGCCTTGATACTGCCAATGCGAAAATAAATTTGGGCTGCGACGGGCAACTCCTCGAAGCCACACATGGGCCCGCGTTTTACGACGCCGTAACCGTTTAAATTTGCGCATTGCCCATTGCACCAATGCCATATTGACATGGTTAAGGACAGAGTGCATTGCCGATCTGCAAAACTTTCCGTAATAATTGATCCAACCGGTCACCACCGGGTTTATCCGTTGTCATCGGCAAGGAAAAATTGACCCACCTTAATGTAATTTCGGCAACCAGGAATTGACCCACCACCTGATTCAGTTTTCCATTTGTACAGCGGTAAGCTGTTGACCAAGCACACCGGCCCGGCGTTTTTCTTTAAGACGATAACTGTCGCCTCTAATCTGGATCACGTGAGCGTGGTGCAACAACCGGTCGAGCATGGCCGAGGTCAGGGCGGTGTTGCCGCCAAAGGCCTGCTCCCATTCACCAAAGCTCAAATTCGAGGTCAGTATCACTGATTCGGATTCATACCGTTTGGCGATCACCTGAAAAAAGAGATTTGCCTGGGTGTCGCTAAAGGGCAGATAGCCGATTTCATCAATGATCAAGAGCCTCGGGCCAAGCACGCTCCGCCGCAACACCTCTTTGTAGCGTCCCTGGCGCTGGGCGCTTTCCAGGTGCAGCATCAGATCCGCCGCTGAGATGAACCGGACCTTGACTCCGCTCTGGGTCGCCCGGTAGCCCAAGGCGATGGCCAGATGACTCTTGCCAGTGCCGCTCGGTCCCAGAAAAATCACGTTTTCCTTCCGCTCCAGGAAGGCCAGACCCGCCAGGTCAAGTAACCGCTGCTTCGGCGCGCCGGTGGCAAAATCAAAATCATACTCCTCAAGCGTCTTGATGGCGGGAAATCCGGCCAGCCTGGCCAGGGTGTGGCGGGACCGTCCCTGCCGCATGGCCTGTTCCGCCTTGAGGATCTCTTCCAGATAATCGATATAGCTGGACTCACTGGCAGCCGCTGTCTCGGCTAGACCCGCGTAACATCCACCGATGGCCTGCAACTTCAGTTGGTCGCAGAACGTCTGGATCCGCTCATGTTGGCTCAGCATGGCGCATCCTCCAGGAACAGGGCTGCGTACACCTGGGGCGAACGTTGCAGCGGCTCCACTGGCCACCAGGGGGAGACATCCGAATGAACAGCGGTAGTACTCCCTGATAAACGCGGGGGCAGCGGCTGTAACGATCCGCGCTCGATGAGCAGTTCTTCATCGGGCCGTTTGCCGGTCTCGCCATGCACCCTGCTATTGGCCACCTCGGCAAGCCACTTCAGCACTTCCGCGTTCGCCGTCGCCGCATCCAACTGCAAGCCCGCTTGCGAAAGCCGCGAGCAGAGCGGGATGTAAAAACTGTACCGCAGGTACCGGTTGAAACGCTCCACCTTACCCTTGGTCTTTGCCCGGTACGGCTGACATAATCGGGGCACAAAGCCGAAGTGACGGGCTATGCTCCACAATCCCGCATGGAATCTGTGCCGCCCTTCGCCGTAGGCATTCCGCTCGACCACCACCGTCTTCATATTGTCGTAGAGGACCTCACGGGTAACCCCGCCAAAAAAGCAAACGCCTCTTCATGACATTCTCGCAACACCTCAAACCGCTCGCTGGTGACAAACTTCACAAAGCTGGATCGGCTGTGCCCCAAGGTCGCCACAAAAGCCGACAAGGGCGAACGACCCCGCCGAAACACGCACCAGTCCACCTGCATCTGGTGGCCCGGTTCCGTCTCGAATCGAACTACCGGCTCAGGAACCTTGACCGGAGCCAGCCGGCCAACATACAAACGAATCAGCCGCTCACTGCCGCTGTATCCCATCGCCTGGAGCTCCCGATGCAAAACAGGCGAAGGCAGCCGATGCGGTAACGCCGATGTGATCCGCTGCTCCAGATACTGTTTGTACGGGTCAAGCTTGCTGCCTCGGCTCTTGCCTCGTGCCAGATTGACCGGCTCATTAATTGGTGTCCTCAGATATTTGCGGACCGTGTTCCGCGATATCCCCATTAATCGCGATATCTCACGAATCCCTTTCCCTTGCCTGCTTAGTATCCTGATTTCCATACACTCTTCCTGTGTCTTCATGCCGACCTCCTCGGTCGGCATTTTTAACGGAAAAGTGGGTCATTTTTAAGTTGCCAGGGTGGGTCATTTTCATTTTGCCGCTAACACCGTCGAGCTATTTCTTTCAGGCTGAGATGGGTGCGTGACTTCAACTTCCATTCCCGCTTGATCGTTCGCCGCAGTCTGCAGGCGGCCTTCTGGCTCATTGCCGGGCTGAAGCTGACAAAGAACTCTCCCCTGTTATTGCGTGCTGACCGCGGGCGAAACGTGTACCCCAGAAAGTCAAAGCTGGAACAATGGCCATCTTCGCTTCGGTTTGAATCCTTGCAATAGACGATTCGTGTCTTTTCCGGATTCAACCTGAGTCGGCATTGCTCCAGTCACTTTTCAATCTTCTGCTTGATCATTTCCAACTGTTGACGTGAGCGACAATGCACCACGATATCGTCGGCATATCGTTCAAAATGGATTTGCGGATAGTTCTCCTCCATCCACCGGTCAAAGCCTAAGTGAAGAAAAATGTTGGCAAGCAGAGGGCTGATGACACCTCCTTGCGGAGTGCCTGTATCACGGTGCAACAAACTTCCATCCTGCAAGATGATATCTGCCCTTAACCATCTCTCGATATAGAGAAGAACCCAGGTGCAGGATGTAAAGCGCTGCACAGCACGCATAACCAATCCATGATCCAGCGTGTCAAAAAACTTGCTGATATCCAGATCAAGAATCCAATTATCGCGCCAGCACCGTTGACGGGCTTTGGCCACCGCGTCCAAGGCGGAACGTCCAGGGCGGTAGCCGTATGAGTCTTCATGGAAAACTGGATCCACAAGCGGTTCCAGGAATCTTTTGACGACTGCCTGAGCTATCCGATCACCTATCGTGGGGATCCCAAGTTGCCTGATGCCTCCATCTGCTTTGGGGATTTCTACCCGCAACACAGGGGGAGGGAAATAACTGCCGGATGACATCCGGTTCCAGATCTTATACAGTTGATTTTTCAGATCTGCTTCGAACTCCTCCATCGTTTGCCCATCGGCACCCGGTCCGCCCTGACTCTTCTTGACGTCCTGGTAGGCTACCCAAACAAGTGCCTTTGGTATGGGAAAAGCTTTTGCCGAACTCACAGACTCCTCCCCTTGCGGGTTGATCTACAAATCCGGCTGAATGACGCAGCTCCTTTGCTCCACGATTTTTCAACCGCTTCATCACTACTACGAGCTGCTCCGCCCCTGTGCTTCGCCTCGGTACTCTTTTCCTTGAGAGGGCTACTCGTTCGGATTTCTCCCTTCGCATCGAAGCGACAGGTTCCCACGTTCCCTATCAGAGCCTGAAACAGAATCACGCCGCCTCCACACCGGACACCGCCCAGCCCGTAAACAGGCTCCGTCTGGACTTGTCCCGAGCCAACAACGCTGCTCGGTTTTGATGTCGGTTGAATTGCTTTTCGATGCGTCATCAGCGGTTCACTTGCGTTCGTCTTGCTGAATCATACCTGACGTCTTTACAACGCCTTTTCGTCGACGCTCACTACCAGGACTCTTAACCCCAGCAGCTCGACGTGGTTTGAAATCAGGTCCTGTAACCCGATTCCGAGAGGCCAAACTCTCATCTCTTATAGAGCATCACCTTACGGTGTTCGTGGCACACCATTGCCATAGCAGTTGCCTTTGCCGCTCATGCTGCAGACCAGCCGGTGTTTCTTCATCAGAGCCTGGTATGCGGTAGAACAATATTGGCTGCCGCGATCTGAATGCAGCAAAATTTTCTTAGGCATTTTCCGCCGCCACAGCGCCATCTGCAGAGCCTGGCAAGCAAGATCGGCAGCCATACGCTCTGCCAGGGCCCAGCCAACCACCAGCCGTGAATAGAGGTCGATAATCACGGCAAGATACAGCCAGCCTTCATCTGTCCAGAGATAGGTTGTATCGCTGACCCATTTCTGGTTTGGAGCCTTGGCGGTGAAATCCTGCGCAAGCAGGTTGGGCGCCACAGGAAGAGTATGCTTCGAATTGGTTGTCGCCTTGTATTTCCTTGCTGCCTTGGCCCGCAGATTCTGCCGTCTCATGCTGGTTGCGACTGTTTTACGATCATAATCATGGCCCTGATCGCGCAGATCAAGAACAAGCCTGGGAGAACCTG
>JAAYIE010000123.1 GCA_012744275.1 Desulfobulbaceae bacterium | reverse complement strand
GACTTCGAATCCGAGGGCCGGGGGTTCGAATCCCTCCGGGCGCGCCACTTAAAACATGGGTTACGATCTGTTTAGACCGCAACCCATGTTTTAATTTTGTCCACATTGACTCATGTACCACCGGCAAAGCCGGTGGTACATGACACCAAAGATAGACCAAGTGCTTTATTTTTCAGGGAGGGCTTTTTATTCAGATACCCACAACAAGGGCAGGAGCATCTCCGCGTATCACCCCAGAAAGGGTCTAGTCGCCGTATGGATTTGAAACCATTCAGAAGGGATTCTTGGGGAAATCAAAAAAAAGCAGCTTACCGCTTTGCTCCCGTACATTCGTCCAGGTACTGCAGTGGAAAGAAAGGGCCACCATCCCTGCCGTGGGGATGTTGGCAATAGCAAGCCCGCCAAGGGCATTGGCCAAACTGGTGCTCTCCGGGTTGTGGCCGACCAGAAAAATACGACGAAAGCGATCGTCTACCTGCTGGATCAGGCTCAGTAACTCCAACCAGGTGGCAGCGTACTGCTGTTGATTATACTGTATAGATTCAAGAGGGTACTCCAGTGCCTCGGCATACATTTCCGCGGTGCGCTGTGCACGTACAGCCGGGCTGGACACAATCAGGTCGGGCAAAAAGCCACGTGCACGCAGACGCTGCCCCATGACGGGCGCGTCACGAAGACCGCGTTTGTTCAAGGGCCGTTCAAAGTCGTTCAGGCTGCTGTCCTCCCAGCTTGATTTGGCGTGCCGGCATATCAACAGTATCCTGTGGCTATCAAAGTCCGCTCCATAAAAATTAGCCATTGATCAACTCACTCCACAAATTCTTGTAAGCGTCGGCGGCCACAGAGGAAGGTTGGGCTGCGGTTACCGGCTGGCGGTAGAGCCCCATGCGCTCAATATCCGCATTATGGGGAATGGCTGCGTCAAGGACACCTTGCTTGTTGTGCATGGCCTGTATCATCTGCCGGTGCATCTTTTTACGCCGTTCCACCATGGAAAAGAATATCCGTACCTTTTCCCTTCCGCTGCCCAGTTCATCAAGAAAGGTGTAGAGTTGTTTCAGGGCAAGCAGTGACAGGGTTGTAGGCACCATAGGCACCAGGATAATGTCTGACGCGTAGAAAATATTTTCAGAGAGCAAGGTCAGGTTGGGAGGGCAATCCAGCACGATACGCCCGTACTCTTTCGAGAGTGGCTGCAGCACTTTGGCCAGACGCCTCTCGGATTTTTTTTGTTCATCCAGGGCAATGTCAATATTGCGATAGGAAAAATCCGCTGGCAGCATGTCGAGCCCAGGATAATCCGTGGCCCGGATGCCGTCTTCCAGATGCGTACCGCCTTTGAGCAACTTTTTGGCACTGTACTTGTGGTGCGGCCTGATGCGGAAGTAAAAACTGGCAGCCCCTTGGGGATCAAGATCACATAAAAGTGTTTTTGTGCCTGTTTGGCTGGCAAGATAGGCAAGATTAACGGCAGTGGCTGTTTTACCAACCCCACCCTTGATACTGTACACCGCAAGAATGCTCATATCGGTTGCTTCTTACCAAAGAGGGAGGCAATACGCTCTAGCTGTTCGTCACTTGCCATGGAGGCAAACACTTCGGCAAAGTGATCCCGCAGGGGCTCTTGTTCCTCATACAGGCTCTGCATGAGTGCACCGAGGGCGGCAATGTACCCAGCCTCGGTATTGTTGTGCACATGCATGGTGGAGATGGATTCCAGCAGGTGTTCCTGTTGCACGGAGAGATCGTTAAAATCACCCAGGATAGCTTGTACTGCTTTCAGAGGTTTAAGCAGTTGAGAAAAATTGTTTTCATCGTAGAGGGAGCTAAAAAACTCCATGCTGTAGCGCAGTTTTTTGCATTCGATTCGCAGTTGATGCACCTCGGCATCTGGGGTGTCTGCGCTCAAATTTTGCCCATCCTGCAAAACCTTGGCACTGTGTTTGCGGATAATGCGACTGGCCAGTTTGGTGATCGGTTTGGCTGCCAAGGGGCCGCCCGGCGGTATTTCCATGCGTAAAAAATCTTCCCAGTCCTGCAAAAACTGATTCACCTTATCGCTGCACAAAAAACGCGCCATATTACGCTGGGCCTTGCGCCTCTGGCGGGCGATATCTGCAAAATACGCCTGCAGACCAACCCGCAATTCCGGTTGCAAACGGGCAAGACAGGCAGCTTCAATAAGCAGGTACACATCCAGATCTCTGGTGGGGCCGGTGGCACGACCAAGATCGGCAAACCCCTCCCTGAAGGGTTTGAGCGCCTCAGCTGCAAAAACACCCTTGGTTTGACTGAGTGCCGAACGGGTGCGGCGCACCGCCACCCGCAGATCGTGCAGAAATTCACTATCCAAATCTGCTACGGCACCGGGAATATTGCGCCGTATGACGGCCAAAAGCAGCAAATACACCTTGCGCATAGCTTCCAGGGCCGTCATCTGTGGCTCAAGATCAAGCACCAGCTTGGAGCTGTAGTCTAACGGTTTTCTCCCCGCGGCCAGGCAACCTGCCTCAAATCCGACCAGCGGTGAAACAGGTTGGATAATGCCCTGGGTTTGAAAAAGGACCCGCACCGCTTCCAGTTCTTCCTCGTAACCGCGCAAAGGAAACACGCGGGCCATACGGAAGGCCTGGTTCTCGCCGGGCAGACGCTGCTCTTCCAGTACCAGGCGCAGAACTATCTTGTCATCTTTGTTGCGCAGGTGCAGTTGTCTGCCATGCAATTCTACTTTGGCCAGCGGGAGCAGGGCCCGAATACCCACAACTTGGGCCAGGGCCGCACGCATGGGCCCTTCCGGAAAGGCTTCTACCATACAGCCCTTTTTACAATTTGGACCACCTTTAAGCAGGATAAGCTCGCCGCTTTTTTCGTAAAGCGTCCAGGAACGCCGGTGCATGTGCAGGAGCATGCCTGCCTGATACAAACGCCAGTCAAAGGTGTCCATATAGGTGACTACAGCACCATATTCCGGCATCGCTTCAACATCGAACTGCTGCGCAAGCACGGCCTCAAGCCGGTCGCGTTCCAGGGTTTCCGGAATGATCCAGGTATCTTCGACGGTTTGGCTCATGGGTGTGCATCAGCTCCGGTAGCTGGCATTGATTTTGACGTAGTCAATGGAAAAATCACAGGTATGCACCAGTGCATGTGCACTGCCTTCATGTATTGACACGGTGACAGTAAATTCTTTTTGCTTGAGTACAGCGGTAGCCTTGGCTTCCGCCTCAGCTCCCAGACAAAGCCCGCGTTCCACCAGCAACACTGTATCAAAGGAAATATCCACCCGTTCTTCCTTAAAATGGCAGTCCGACCGGCCAAGGGCAGCGATAATCCGGCCCCAGTTAGCGTCTTCACCGAAAAAAGCGGTTTTCACCAAAGCGGAGTTGGCGATGGTCTGGGCGGCATTGATGGCTTCGGCCTTGGTACGCGCCCCGTTCACCTGGATATGCACCAGTTTGGTTGCGCCTTCACCATCTGCAACTATTTTAAGGGCAAGCTCCTGGCAGACAGCACGCAGAGCATCACCAAAGGCTCGCATACCTTCAGGATTGTCCTCATCAATCCAAGGATTGTTAGCCAAACCGTTGGCCAGGATCAGGGCCATGTCGTTGGTGGAGGTATCACCGTCCACGGTGATGGCGTTGAAGCTCTCATCTACAGCTGCTCGCAAAAGTCTATCCAGTACAGGAAAAACGATCTGCGCATCGGTGAGGATAAAGCAGAGCATGGTGGCCATGTCGGGTC
The DNA here is from genome assembly GCA_012744275.1 of Desulfobulbaceae bacterium. Lineage (GTDB taxonomy): Bacteria > Desulfobacterota > Desulfobulbia > Desulfobulbales > Desulfobulbaceae > Desulfobulbus. The sequence continues at coordinate 20,198 of JAAYIE010000123.1, read as the reverse complement.
GAATCATGCCAGACCCCTTGGCCATGCCATAGAGCGTGACAGGAGTGCCCATGATATCGACCGTAGTTGTCACGGTTTTTTCAACCAGATCAGTCGTCATAATGGCTCTGGCCACGTCATTGAGCTGGCTGCCCGATAAATTGCCGGCAAGTGCTGAGATGGCATTGGAAAAAGGGCTGATGGGCAAAATCTGGCCTATAACTCCCGTAGAGGCCACCTGCACCAAAGCTTCGTCAATACCCAGCGCCTGGGCCGCCATGGCACTGGTTGCCAGCGTCGCTTCCATGCCCGGTATGCCGGTACAGGCATTGGCATTGCCACTGTTGACCAGAATGGCCTGCGCTTTACCAGAACGCAGCCGCTCCATGCTCAATTGTACCGGTGCGGCCTTGACCCGATTGGTGGTGAACACTCCGGCAGCAATGGCCGGCACCTCGGAATAAATAAGCCCAAGATCAAGACGATTGGCATACCGTATTCCTGCCGCAGTAGCTGCTGCGGTAAAACCCTGCACCTGCATAATTGCGCCTTAGTAAAGAGGAAAAAAGAATAAAATCGCTTATATTGTACCAGATGGGTTGCAAAAAGTAAGCAGGAATACTGGGCAAAGATCAGACCCTGATCCCAAATACAAAACAACGATATTCTCAAGGAGGTAAAAGAAACATACGCGTATACAAAGGAGTACGTCAGAAGTAGCGCAAGCTTCCTTGTCAAGCAGACAGTTTAAAACTAGAGTTTTCGGCGTATATTGACAGATATTGAGCAGGCGTCAGATCCTTGAGCGAATCATACGGGACATCCGGAATTCACGCTGCAGGCTATTTGAAAAATGAAGGGCCTGCATCAGGATGGTTTGGACAAATCCTCTACATACTCCATGATTGCCTGGGCACTCATTTTGGAGCGTTCCACCGCCTCCACCACGGTCTTAGCACCGGTCACCACGTCACCCGAGGCAAAAACCGCCTCGTTCGTGGTACGACCCACATCATCGGTGATGACCAGCCCGCTCTTGCCTATTTCCAAACCCTTCAGATTGCCACGCGGGGCCTGACCCGTGGCAATGACCACCGAATCCGCCGGAAAAAAGCGATCCGATCCTTCAATCTGCTCCAATCGTACCTTACCATCTTCGTCGGTCACCTTACGGGTGCTGCGGCAATGCACAGCATTGTCAACAATAGCAACGGGTGCCACAAAAAACTCAAAATCAACCCCGTCCATGCGGGCATAATCGTACTCATACCGGGTGGCCGACATATCCTCTTCGCCCCGATGGTAGAGAATGGTAACTTCAGAGCCCTTGCGCAGGGCGGTGCGGGCCACATCCATGGCCACATTGCCGGATCCAATTACCGCCACCCGGTAACCCAGATCGCACACATCCGGATTTTTCAGATAGTTGATAGCATAATGCACATGGCCCATGGTTTCACCTGGCAGGCGCAGTGGTTTTGGATTCCAGACGCCAGTACCGATAAACACTGCTTTGTAGCCGTCCTTCAGCAGGTCGTCGAGGGTAACAACCGGGCCGATGAGCATGTTGGGCCGTATCTTCACCCCCAGACGCAAGAGCGCCTTGTGCAGTTTGTCGATGATGGATTTGGGCAGGCGGAAATCAGGGATACCGTACTGCAGCACCCCGCCAACCCTGTCTTTGGATTCAAAAATGGTGATGCGATAGCCATGAATGGCCAGAATAAAGGCAACGGTCAATCCGGCAGGGCCGGAACCGACTATGGCGATACGGTCCTTTTGTTCCTCGGTCTTGAAGCTGTCTCCCTGGAGTCGGTCGAGAAAATAGCTGGAAATATAGTGTTCAATATCACTCCACTGTACTGGTGTACTTTTTTTATTGAGAATGCAGTGGCCTTCGCAAAATTTTTCGTGCGGGCAGATGAGCGAGCACACGACCGAAAGCGGGTTATTTTCAAAAAGCAAAGCACCCGCGTCCTGGATCTTGTTGGCCATGAGCAGGCGAATGGCGGTATTCACCGGAGTGCCAACCGGGCAAGCCTTGCTGCACTTTGGTTTTTTGCACTGCAGGCAGCGGCTCGCTTCTTCCAGAATATGCTTTCCCATAGTGGACCCTCTTGGAAAACTTAAAAACTCCGGCTTTAGGCATCAGCACAAAATTCTTGCCTGCCGGTTGTTATTTGCCCATCTTCTGCGCTCTACTCCGAAACATTAACCAAAATATTATTGTAACTTGTTTACACTACGGTGAAAAGATAAACTGTGTCAATCCTGTCCAGTCGTATCGGACACCCACCTTAAAACCATTTAACCAGTGCGGGCAAAATCGCCATGAACATCCTCGTACTAAGCGACATCCACGGCAACTATCCGGCACTTCAAGCTATTGACATAGCGGTGCAGGGCGAACAGTTTTCCCATGTGCTCAACTGCGGCGACTCAACGGTGTATGCCCCCTTCCCTAACGAGTGCCTGGCCTGGCTGCTCACACACGGGGCTATCAGTATTCGCGGCAACACAGATGACAAGGTTATCCGCCTTCTTAAGGGAAAAGCCTTTTTGAAACCCTCCAAACCCGACAAGCGCTGCATGTATGACAGCACCTTTGCCGCGCTGGATGAGGCAGGCAAACAAGATCTCCTGGCCATGCGTAAAACGGCCAGTATTGAACTACCGGGCTGGCGTATCGGACTTTTCCACGGCAGTCCCGAGGACCATGAAGAATTTCTCTTCAGCCATACGCCCGACGAGCGTTTTGCGGAACTGGCGAAAAAAAGCTGGCACAACATCATTATCACCGGCCATTCCCACAGCCCGTACTACAAACACATCAACGGGGTGCACTTCATCAATCCAGGGTCTGCCGGCCGCATGTTCGACGGTGATCCCAGGGCTGCCTATGCCATTCTACACTTAGGTAAGGCCAAAGACAGCATTAAGGTCGAACTGCTCCGTGCCAGCTACGATGTAGAAGCCGTGGCACAGGAGCTTGAGCGGCAGGGCCTGCCTGTTTTATATGGTGAAATGTTTCGTCAGGGACGTAAACTCAATTAAGATGTGGCAGATGCGCTGCTCCGGCGCCTCGCATAAGAGCCGATCCCACCGACGCATCCCTGCACTCCTACTTTTTATTCCTCGCCAATGTGCACCACAATGCGCCCCTTCACCTTACCGTCAATGAACTGGGTAAAGGCAGCGGGCAGCTGATCAAAAGCAATTGTTGTCGTCATATCAGCAAGCATATCCGGTTTGAGTTCAGCACCGAGCCGTTGCCACACTTGGGTTCTCAAAGGATTGCCCATATAACCCGAGTCAATCCCCAAGAGGCTGACCCCGCGCAAGATGAAAGGAAATACCGTGGTATTGAGGTTGTAGCTGGCTGCATTACCAATACTGGCCACAGTTCCGGCCTGCTGCATCGATGCCAGCAGCCAAGCCAGAATTTCTCCACCAGTACTATCCACTGCTCCAGCCCACTTGGCGCTTTCCAGCGCCTTGGCCTCACCAAAATTGATATCATCCCGCAGCAAAATATGCCTGGCGCCCAACTCCTTGAGATAGCCTTCTTCCTCCTGCTTGCCGGTAAGGGCAGTAATATCATAGCCACAGCGGGCAAGCATATTGATGGCCAGACTGCCCACACCACCAGTTGCGCCCGTTACCAGAACCGGACCTTTTTCGGGAGCAAGTCCATTGTCTTCCATACGGGTGATCGCCAGGGCGGCAGTGAAACCGGCTGTACCAAGGGCCATTGCTTCCTTGAGGTTCAACCCTGCCGGCAACGGCAGGACCCAATCAGCCGGAATACGCGCATACTGTGCATAACCACCATGGTGCGACACGCCAATATCAAAGCTGGTGGCCAACACCTTATCGCCCGGTTGAAAGCGCGTATCACTGCTTGCAGCTACCACGCCACTCAGGTCAATGCCGCCAATGCAGGGGAAGCGACGGATTATCCGGCCCTTACCAGTGGCGGCCAGCGCATCCTTGTAGTTAATGCTTGAATAGCATACCCTGACCAGCACTTCGCCTGCGTCCAAGTTCTCTGGTTCGAAGTTCACCAGCTTTCCAGATACCTGTTTATTTTCATCCTGTGTCAGCACAAACGCCTGAAACGCATCCATCGCCATCCTCTCCAGTCAAATTTGATATTTGGGATAATTTTGGAGTAAATCTAGTAATTTTATACACACAACTCCTTCCGCGCTACCCTGTCAATATGGGCGACAATATTACTTGCCTGGCAATATTTCTCCATACGCAGCCTGCGACATACCGTCAAGTGCAGGCACTATTAACTTGGCTATGGATGGCAAAAAAATAGCGCCAGCCTTATGAGGAACTGGATGTTTTCCAGCTTGTTGCCCAGTGAGAATTGGGGTAGTTTTGCAAACTTCAGTGCGTGGGGGATCGGTTGCTTCAACTCGTCCCATTGAACCGCCAAACAGTAGCGGATAGCGGGGCAAGTCTCTGAGGCTTGCGGCTCCGAGGGGTTTCGCGCTCATCTCTATACCAATACTTTACGGCCCTGATGTAGGTGTGCAAAGGGAATTATACTGGTATGACATGGTCTTTTAGGGGGGTAAAGTCTCTTCTTCCCGTATTCGGCACAATCCTCTTTTTTTTCGTCATCAAACTGACCATTTCCTACACGGTGTGTTCCAGTTTTTTCCGCGTTTTTGTGGATGCGCAGTTTGAGCAGAATGAGACGGTGCAAGTCTATTACGCGGCCCGGCCAATATTCAGCGAGGAAAAATCAAAGAGAACCCAAGAATACCCTGCAAGTGTTCGGGAAACGCACAGGGTAGAAATAAACAATCATGTGGCAAGAAATCTGCGCATTGATTTGGGAGACAATCCCGGTATCGTACGCCTATACGGTTTTCGTCTTGCCAGTTTTTTCTTCCCGGAGATGCATTTTTCCGCGCGCGATATTGTCGAACAGTTTGTCCCCGGCCCAGGTGTAACTCTTCAATTGCAGGCCGATTATGTGGAAGTGCGTAGCAGCAGCACTGACCCCTACATTCAGTTTCAGGGCGGCCTGCAGCACCGGGGTTTTTTTCTTTCCTGGGCTTTGCCGCTGCTGCTCAGTCTTTGCTTCTATCTGTTTGTCTCTTCCTTCTTTACTGCGCACTTTCCGGCATTTGCAGACGTGGTGCAACAAAAGCAGTCCTCAGCTGGTCTGCATTTCGCCGCTCTGGATGGTATTCGCGGTTTTGCCGCACTGGCCGTGCTGGCAGAGCATGTCGGCATCATGGCCAATGGTATCGGCGCCTTGGGAGTGCATCTTTTCTTTGCCCTCAGCGGTTTTCTTTTGGCCATACCCTTCGTTCGTCAGCCGGAGCGGGCGCTTTCCCCTGCCTATATGCGGGCCTACATGCTCAGACGCTTAAAGCGTATAATTCCCATGTACTACAGCATCATCACCGTGCTGTTTCTTTTCCGGCATAAAAATCCGGAAGTAATCCGCCACTATCTCTTCCTCCAGGGTGACGGCTATCTGTGGACCGTACCACAGGAGATGTTTTTTTATCTTGTTTTACCGGTGGTGGTCTGTGTGCTCTACGTACTGTTACAAGTCCGGAAGTGGGTAGCCATGCTCGCACTGCTCTTCTGTATAGTCGTGTCCACTCATTTGGCGCACCGTGGTCTGATTACCCTGTACGGTAATGGTGATCATTGGCGTGTGCTGGTGGGGATTTTTTTAAGCGGCATGTTTTTTTCCTACTTGTATCACTTTTTTCAGGAGCAACCCTTCTGGCAAGAGAGATCCGGGGGGGGGTGCCGCCGTGTGCTTGCTCAAGCGGGCATACTGGCCTTGGTATTTCTGGTTGTAGTAGCATCCCGGAAAATCGTTTGGCTGCATCCTCTGGATATCTACCAGAACTTCGGCTACAGTGGTTTTTTGGCCGCTTTTATCATCTTTGCAGCCGTATCAGCACAACAGTCGATCCTGACCCGTTGTATGGCTTGGACACCGCTTCGAGCCGTGGGCATCGTTGGTTTCAGCTTTTACCTGCTCCACCCGACTTTCATCGTCTTCTGCGATGAAATCGCCCGATACTATTTCAATGTCGATTTGAGCCCAGTATCGCGTTTTATCGTCAGCGGGCTTGTCACCTACTGCTTTGCCGCCTTCACCTATTCCTATATCGAACGCCCCTTTATGAAATGATGATGGACGCCCAATATTTCTAAGCGGTGAGTCGGCGCAAAGCCTCCTGATAGCGCTCGCCTGTTTTATCAAGCACTTCGGCTGGCAAGGGCGGAGCGGGGGGTTGTTTGTCCCAGTCCAAAGACGACAAATAATCGCGCAGGTACTGTTTGTCGAAACTGGGTTGCCCTTGGCCCGGCAGGTATGATTCCAGTGGCCAGAAACGGGATGAATCCGGAGTGAGCACCTCGTCTACCAGAATAAGGCGGCCATCACTGTCTAGTCCCATTTCAAACTTAGTATCGGCAATGATTATTCCCTTTTTACGGGCATATGCAGCCGCTCGATCATAGAGCTGCACGCTTGCAGCAGCCATTTTGTCTGTCAACTCGCTGCCCACTTTTTTCCGCATGGCATCCAAGGAAATATTCTCATCGTGTTCACCGAGTTCAGCCTTGGTGGACGGAGTGAAAAGTGGTCTTGCAAAGCGGTCGGATTCACGCATCCCTGCCGGCAACATAAACCCGCACACGTTTCTGTCTTTCTTGTAGGCATTCCAGAACGAGCCCGACAGATACCCACGTACAATGCACTCAATCGGCACGACCCTGCTCCGGCGTACTAGCATAGAGCGCCCTTCAAGCTGATCCCGGTATTGGCGGCATATCTCCGGAAAATCATCAATATCCGCGCTGATGAGATGATTGGGCATAATATCGCCCAGAAGTTTGAACCAGAACAGAGAAATGCTAGTCAACATGCGACCCTTGCCCGGCACTGCTTCGGCCATGACCACATCAAAGGCGGAAATGCGGTCAGTAGCGACCATAAGCAGTTTGTCGTCGTGACCGGGGATACTGTACATGTCGCGAACCTTACCACGGTGGAGCAGAGGCAGTTGCGGACAATCGGTGGTGATGATGGCGGGGTACATGGCTAACCTTGGTTGAAGTGAAATGAATACATTATACTGGCGGTAAACGCTTTTTGCACAGATGCGACCTCGCTTTTTACTCCAGTGCCTGTTGCTTGACAAGCCTTCCGTACACCTTATTTTTTAATAGGAATGTAACTAATTTAAACCTGTATTCCTGTAGGAGGAGAGCATGGCTTTTATTCGTTTTACAGACCGACCTGCTTTTAGAAACCCTTGGGTGGAATTCGAGCGTATCCGCCAGGGGCTGGATGAACTGTCCCGTTCTTATGCGGAAAAAGGCAAAGCCCAGATCCGCGCCAATGTGTATCCGCCGCTGAACATCTACGAGGAAGCGGATAAAATGGTGGTCACCGCAGAAATTCCCGGTGTGAAACCGGAAGATCTGGAAATATCCCTTGAAGGAGAAACACTCAGCATCCAGGGCAAGCGCGACAGTCGCCAAGATGACTTCACCATTTCCTATCACCGGCGGGAAATTGAATCTGGCAATTTCAGCCGGGCTGTATCCCTTCCCGTCAAGGTGGATGTTGAGAAGATCAGCGCAAAGTTGGCGAACGGTATTCTCACCGTGACCCTGATGAAGGCGGCCGAGGCAACGCCAAGACAAATCAGGGTAAATGCAGATTGAGGGAGGATATCATGAGTAAACAGGAATTGAAGGTACAGGAAAAACAAAGCGCACGCGCCCAAGGAGAACACACCAAAAATGAAATCTATTATGCTCCGCAGGTGGACATCTACGAAACCGAGCAGGAAGTAGTAGTGGTGGCCGATGTCCCTGGAGTGCTCCCTGAGGGGGTGGATGTATCCCTGGAGGATAATGTGCTCACCATTCAGGGTCGGCGCGACGTAGAGCAGCACGGTGGTCGCATGGTGCTGGAAGAGTACGAGCCCGGCCATTACCTCAGGCGTTTTACCGTGGCTGAGACCATTGATCAGGAACGCATTGAAGCCTCGCTGGCCGATGGTGTTCTACGGGTACGGCTACCCAAGGCCGCCCCAGCTCAACCCAAGAAAATAGCGGTCAAGATCGGCTAGTTCAACCCTGTATTAGAGCGCAAGAACGCCCTTTCTGCAGATTGTGTTGTGCGCCCTTGGCGTGCCTCCCCGCCTTCTTGAAAGCATTTATGGACTGGAACTTTTAGCATCCAAGAACGTCCTGAAACTGAAACAGAAGAATCCACGCAGACACACACCGCAACTGGAGCTATCACACCAGTCTGCGGTGTGTCATTTCTTGTCCTCAATCTGCAAATCTCTACAGGCGGGATTGCTGTAGTCCACCAGTTTCGCCACCAAAGCACCCACCGCAATCCGCGAACGGATTTCCACTGGCACCCGACATCTGTCGTCCGTCAGCCATAGCTGAGTATTACCACTTTTCTCGTAGAGGCCCTTGAACTGCATCATGGGCTGCACCTTTAAAGTTTGACGCTCGCCGAATATCGAGGACCGAACCTCTCGCTTGTGCAGGCGTACAGCCACCTCATTCCTTTTGTTGTCGGCAAAGGTGGGCACAATAACGTGGTTGTCTGTACCGAGTCTAAGGGCCCTGGTTATGATGAAGGCAGCGAATTCATTATACACCTTGCCCGCAAAGGAATTGAGTTGCACGGGCTGCTCGTTTTTCTGATATTTGACAACACCGACTTCCTGATCATACACGGTTACCCGTCTGGTAACCTTACGGCCGCGCCCTTCCCGCTGGTACACCTCGTAGCGGAACGGCAGTTTCATATCTCCAGTTACGACGCAGTAAAATGTATCGTTCACGGGATAAAAAAGTTCCAGCGGTCCGGTACTCCTCACTTCGGCGGAAATGCCGTAGGCATTGGGAAGCGATTGATCCCGCACGATATGGAGATGAATGTCGCCAATTTTAACCCCACCGCTCCAAGAAACCTCATAGTGCATGCGTTCTTCGCCTGAAAAAGCAATGGCAAGGCTCTCTGGTACCAGTTGGGATGGCAGGAGTTCCTGCCGCGCTGCAACTGTATGCGGCAAGGCTGGAAGCACAGAAAACAGCGCAACGAATACATGCAAAAATAATCGTTTCATATCAAGAGGTTGCCAGGGAAAGGCAGGTAGCACAGAACAAGGTCAGGGCGATGAGGCCGTTCATGGAAAAAAAAGATTGTCTAATGCGCGATAAATCCTGCGGGTTGACGATGAGGTGCTGGTAAAACAGCGCAGCACCAGTAACCACAAGGCCTGCATAGTACCAGCCGTTCAGCCCCATGAGCATACCGGTGAAGGTGAAGAGAATAAAAGCAATGCCGTGAAAGATAACCGCCAGGCGGAAGCTGTTCTCACGCCCAAGAATAGCGGGCATGGAGTAGAGGCCGGCCGAGCGGTCATAATCTGCGTCCAGGCAGGCGTAGATGCAGTCAAACCCGGCCACCCAGAAAAGTACACCGAAACTCAGTGCCCATGGATACCCGGCAAGGGTGTTGGTGACTGCCGCCCAGCCGCCCACCGGCGCCAGGGCCAGGGCCAGACCCAGCACCAGATGGCAGAGCCAGGTAAAGCGTTTAGTCAGCGAATAAAAAAAGGTCAGGCCCAGGGCAAATGGCGCCAGGGTAAGAGTTGTGCGGTTGATCATGGCGCAGGCCAGAAAAAAAGCTGCCGAGGAAACAAGTGTCAAGAGCCAGGATTCCCTGGCACTGACCAGTCCGGCAGGTAGTGCCCTGCCGGCAGTGCGTGGATTGGCTGCATCAAAGTGCTTGTCCGCTATACGGTTAAACGTCATGGCTGCAGTACGTGCACCCACCATGGCCACAATTACCCAGAAAAGAATACGCAGAGGTGGCAGACCATCTGCCGCCAGCACGACGGCCATAAGAGCAAAGGGCAATGCAAAAACGGAATGCTTGAATTTAATCATCTCAAGCAAAATGCCGAGTTTATGCCACATATTCAGCATATTCAGACCCCCTGCCAGCGGCTTTTGTCATCATCCGCGGCCACAGGCACCTGCAGGAGATCACAGAGGCGCAGGGCAAAATGCCTGGCCATGTCTCCCAGGTTTTGTGGTTTATGATAAAAAGAAGGCATAGGTGGGCAGATGACAGCTCCAGCCTCATGCAGACTCAACATGTTGCACAAATGGGTACGGTTGAGCGGAGTCTCCCGCACTGCCAAAATAAGCGGTCGCCGTTCCTTGAGGGTAACGTCTGCTGCCCGATGGATAAGGTTGCCGCTGTATCCTGCGGCAATGGCGGCAAGGCTGCCAACCGTACAGGGCAGAATCACCATGCCCCGATACAGTGCGGAACCGGACGAAGGCAGGGCGGCGAAGTCATCGTGGTTAAACCAGCGCTGCACCTGCGGTAATTCTTCAGGTTGAAGACCAAGCTCCAGGCGCAGCACCTGGCGACCAGACCGGGAAATAATGCCATGCACATCAACGCCTGCCGCCCCCAGCAGGTGCAGAAACGGTGGCAGATAGAGCATGCCGCTTGCGCCTGTGATACCCAAAACAAGTGGCCCGCAAATCATGCCACCCCATTCCCTTTTGTGCTGACATCGCCAATATACATGGAAACAATACCAAAGGTGAGCGCTATGCGGTGTACGTTTTGAAAACCAGCGGCCTGCATGAGGCCCAGCAGGGTTTGCGGTTCATAAAAAGCGGCAATGGAAGAAGCCAGATACTGGTAGGCTTCCTTGTCGCCGGAAATTCGGCCGGCAATGACCGGCAAAACCTTGTTAAGATAAAAATTGTACAGGGGTTTGATGAGCGGACTGGTTGGCCGAGAAAACTCGAGGATGATAAGCCGTCCTCCGGGTTCGAGGATGCGGTGCATTTCACTCAACCCCCTTTCTGCCGTCCCTAAGTTGCGGATACCAAAGGCAATAGTACAACCCTTGCAAGAAGAACTTGCCACGGGAATGGCCTCGCCATCGCCACAGACAGGATGGATGCGGCGACTCACACCATCTTTGGGCAAACGGCTTATCCCTGCACGCAGCATGTCTTCACAAAAATCTACCGCCAGAACCCGGCGCCCCGGCGCTTGTCTGGTCAACTCCAAGGCCAGAGGCAAGGTGCCTGCGCAGAGGTCCAGCACCCAGCCGTTGGGCGCATGTTTGAGTTGCCTGGTGGTGCGCCAGCGCCAGTAACGATCAATATGCAAGGAGAGCAATGAGTTAAGCAGGTCGTAATGCGTGCTTATGGAAGAAAATTTTTCTCTGACAAACTGTTTTTTTTCTTCCGGCTGCTGTGGTGTGTGCATGATATTCTGCGCAATGGCTGGATCTGGCTGTGAAAATCAGGAAAAAATCTTTACCGGCAGGGCAGTGGCCGGAACTTCCCCGCGGGCAACAAGATAGGAGAAATAGGTTTCCAGTGCCCGTATCTTAACCGGCGTGAGGTCGTGCTCAATGGCGTGCAGGTAGCGGGTACAGGCGGCATGATCCATGGGGATACGGCGGGATACCCTGGTGCAGATTTCCGCCATGCGTTCACCACCCTCGTGGCGGCAGGCCAGCATCATTTCCCTGATGCGGCGCGCCTCCTCCGGTTGAGTCTTAATAAAATCTTCCCGCACTACGCACACGGAAAAAACAAAGGGAAGCCCGGTTTGCCGCATCCAGGCATCGCCCAGGTCGAGTTGTACCGGATAGGCCTTTTCCCGGCTGATGCGCAAGGCATCATCGCCGATGGCAAGCACTGCCGCCGCATTACCAGCCGCGCTCTCAGGGCCGTATACCGGACCGGAGGTATACACCGGTTTGATACGGTAAAATTCCTCCAGAATAATCTGCACCAGCCGGATAGAGGTATCGGACTGCTGGGTCAGCATCAGCTCCTTGCCGTCCAATTCAGCTACCGGCAGGTGGGAAAAGAGAAAAACACTGCCCACCGGACCGGTGGCACTGATAGAAAGTCCGGCAAATATCTGATAACGCTCCGGATGCAGGGCATAGGCAAAGGAGGAGACAAAGCCCATATCGATTGAGCCGGCCAGCAACAGTTCATTGAGCTGTCGGGGTCGGCCCTCCACCACTAGCCAGTTATCCGGCAGGGATTTCTCCTTCCAGATTTCATAGAGGGGTGCGGTGTTGATATAGTTCACCATGCCGATGCGGGCCGGAGTATTCGCCGGGGTATTCATAAGGCAATCCTGCTTACTGTGTGCTGGCTGGAGCTGTCTTGGTTGAGAGCTTGCCGCGGACGACTCGTCAACACCTTCATAAGGTCTGCTGCCGTACTTACAGAGCTGTCTGCGGTCGTATCCAACGGTACCACCAGAATATCGGCCTCTTTGCCGGGCTCAAGCGAACCAAGCTGATCATCCAGACCCAAGGCCAAGGCACCACCCAGAGTGGCCATCGCAAAAATGGTGGCGGCATCTGGTGCATCCGGTGCTGAGGCAAGAAGGTGCATTTCCTGCCAGAGAGAAAGCTCCGGATTGCTGGCTGGGCTATCCGTACCCAGAGCCGGCAAAATACCATGTTGCAGATAGCGTTGCACCGGTGCACTACCCACGCCTAAAAAGTGATTACTGTGCGGGCAGATACAAACCTTGGCGCCGGTGTCTGCCATAATGGTCATTTCTGCATCGCTGACATGGATACCATGGATACACAAAGTGCGTTCATCCAAAAGACCAAGCCGGTACAGGTAATGGATACTGCCCTCCTCCGGCCCTATGGCAGCTTGGAAAACGATCTCTTCGCCGGTGCGAACGAGGATAAAATCCACCATTTCACCACGACCATGACGAAGCATATCCAGTTCGGCCATTGGTTCAGCCACATGGATGGGAAAGACCTGTCCCAGTCGTTTGGCCCGCTTTTTCAATGCCGAAAGCAGGGCCGGATGAGTAGAATATGGTGCGTGCCCGCTACACAAACGGGTTGCAGGTTCAAGCGCCAGCCTATCCCGGTTTTTTGTCAACGACTGGGGCGTTAAGCCCAGGTACTCATGAAAGGAAAGCAGGCGACCCGGATAAATATCAACCAAGCCAAGGGCCAGGTCAGTGTTGCCGATATCGGCCAATACCGAAACCCCGTTTTCATACTGCTGTCTGCTCGATTGGATTGCTGCCTGCTCAGCTGCAACGCCTGTTGCACCAAGCTCTAGGCGTAGCGCAATCAGCTGGCTGACCCACCCGGTAAATGTTCCTTGGTGTGGTCGCCTTGAGAGGCTGCTTAAATGAGACAGTTCCAGATGGGTATGGGCGTTGATGAGCGCAGGTGTAAGCGCGGCTCCAGTGTGGTGCCTGTGGGGTGCGTGTGGATAACGGCCTGATAACACTTCCAGGGTGCCGACATCGACAATTTTTCCAGCCGCAGTTACCACAGCACCATTCGCAATGGGCGCTGCGGATACCGGCACCACCCAGGCGGCGCTATGCAGTGCAGGCATTACAGGCATCAGACCAGAGTATAATCCATCAGACGCTGGCGAGGAGTAAAACCGGCATCCTCAACCAGGCGACGAATTTCTTCTTCTGAAAGTCGAAAATGCACCCCTGCTGCTGCCACCACATTTTCTTCGATCATGGTGGAGCCAAAATCATTGGCTCCGAAAAAAAGCGAGAGCTGGGCAATTTTCGGCCCCTGGGTCACCCAGGAAGCCTGAATATTGGCCACATTATCGAGAAAAATGCGGCTTAAGGCCAGCATGCGCAGATACTGCACTGCACTGGCCTTCTCAATCTTGCGCGTGGCGGCAATCGGAGTATGATCGGGCTGAAAAGGCCAGGGGATAAAGGCAGTGAAACCGCCGGTTTGGTCTTGCAGTTTACGTACCCGCTCAAGGTGCTCCAGGCGCTCTTCCCAGCTTTCAATGTGGCCAAACATCATGGTGGCGGTGGTACGCAGGCCCAGTTCATGCGCCTCCTGCATGATGCGTATCCAGGTATCGGCATCGCACTTGTTGGGTGCCAGTTCACGCCGCACCCGATTGCTGAGTATTTCCGCCCCACCTCCGGGAATAGAATCAAGCCCCGCAGTCATCAGCCTGGCAATAATCTCGCGGGTGCTTAAATGCGATATCTGGGCGAAATGGTGTATCTCCGGTGGAGAAAAACCATGCACATGGATGTTGCAGCCTTTCATGAAGCGGAGCATGTCTTCATAAAAGGAAAAAGGCAAGTCTGGATGCAGACCTCCCTGCAAGAGAATCTGGGTACCACCCAAGGCTTTGGTTTCTGCTATTTTTTCGGCAAGTTCTTCCTTGGAGAGCACCTGACCGCCTGCGCCTGGCGCTTTGAAAAAGGCGCAGAATTGGCACGCAGAGATACAGACATCGGTGTAGTTGATGTTGCGGTCGATCACATAGCTGACCAGCGACTCAGGGTGCAATCTCTGGCGCACGCCATGGGCAAGAAAACCTAACTGGTGCAAGCTGGCCCCTTTGGCCAGCAACAGCCACTCATCGCCGTTGATACGCTTGCCAGCTTCTATGCGTAAAAAAATCTCCTGCATTGTCATCAGCAGTTTTCCAGCACCGTATAGAGAGTGTCACGTTGCACCGGCTGCCGCCCCGCTTCCCGGATAAGGCGGATCAGGGTTTTGTGGCCAATGGCCTGTTCGGTTTCCCCGCCAGCCATATGGGTAATGCGTTCCTCGCTGACCGTGCCATCCATGTCGTCGGCGCCAAAGGCCAGGGCAACCTGGGCCATTTTCTGGCCAAGCATGATCCAGTAGGCCTTAATGTGGGGAAAGTTATCGAGCATGAGGCGGCTGACTGCCACATTTTTCAGATCATTGATGCCAGTGGTGTTACTGCGGCCAATGCCAAGCTCGGTATTCTTCGGATGAAAAGCCAAGGGAATAAAGGCAAGAAAACCATTAGTTTCATCCTGCAGCCGACGCAGGGCATCCAGGTGTTCCAGGCGTTCCTCCACGGTTTCGATATGACCGTACAGCATGGTGGCATTGGTTTTCAGTCCGGTTTGATGCGCAATTTTTGCCACCCGGAGCCATTCTTCACCGGATATTTTATCTTCGCAGGTCAGCTTACGAATGCGCGGGCTGAACACCTCTGCTCCACCGCCGGGCATGGAGCCCAGGCCTACTTCAATAAGCAAGCGCAGGGTTTCATCCACGGGTTTGCCGGCAAGTTGGGCAAGATGGTGGATTTCCACGCAGGTGAAAGCCTGGATATGCACGCCAGGCCGCTCTTCCTGTATGGCGCGCAGCATATCGGTATAGTAGGAAAACGGCAGATCAGGATGTACACCGCCCACCACATGCACCTCGCTGATGGGCTCATCCAGACGCTCCCGCACCTTTTTCCGAATCTCGTCTATACTCATTTCGTAGGCAAGCTGGTCGTCCCTTTTGCGGCCAAAGGCGCAGAACTTGCACAAATTGGTACAGATGTTGGAATAATTAATGTGCTGATTGTAGATGAAATAGGTCTTATCACCGTTAAGTCGCTCGCGCACGATGTTGGCCAAATAGCCTAAAGCCAGAATATTGGGGTGTTCGTACAGCTTTTTGCCGTCATCCAGGCTGAGGCGTTTACCAGTTCGAATTTTTTCAAGAATCTGGCCAAGCCCGGCCTGTTCAATATAGGCGTCCATGCGTTTCACGAAGGTAAGGAATAATGGGGGTGGATGTACCTGCCTGTCGCAGCCAGACTGCAGCCGCATAAACAATAACAGCCCCTCGGAAGGGGCTGTTGCAGGTTATCGCAAAAAAAAGATCAATCAAGAAAAAAGCGGAGCTTTTCCCGGCGACTGGAATGACGCAAACGGATAAGAGCTTTCTTTTCAATTTGGCGAATACGTTCTCTGGAAACATTGAAGCGCTTGCCAATTTCTTCCAAGGTGTATTCCGCTTTTTCACCAATACCGAAGCGCAAACGGATGATCTTTTCTTCTCGTTCGGTAAGGGTTGACAGTACCTCAGTTACCCTATTGGCCAGCTGGCGGTTCTGCACTGCATCATAGGGGGATTCTGATTCCTGATTTTCCAGAAAATCACCCAGAGTAGAATCATCGTCGCCAACCGGTGTTTCAAGTGAAATCGGCTCGCGCGAAGCCTCTAAAATGGCCAGAATCTTGTCCATGGGCAGATCAGTCACCTTGGAGATTTCCACAGGTGTAGGCTCCCGGCCCAGTTCCTTCAAGAGTGAATAAAAGGCCTTGAAAAACTGACTGCGCAACTCCAAAAAATGCACAGGCAGGCGGATAGTACGGGTCTTATCGAGGATTGCCCGGGTTATCGCCTGCCGTATCCACCAAGAAGCATAGGTGGAAAATTTGTTCCCTTTCTTGTAATCAAAACGGAACACTGCCCGCATCAAACCGAGATTGCCCTCCTGAATAAGATCGGCCAGGGTCAGGCCCTGGTGCATGTAGCGTTTAGCAATGGACACTACCAAGCGCAGGTTGGCGCGGATCATGGCGTCTTTGGCAAATTCAACCGAGCGATTATAGGCTTCCACCTTGGTGGTCAGCTCAAACAATTCGCGACTGTCGCTATGATTGTGGTTGGCGCGCAGCACACACTGTCGCATGTAGTTAAGCTGCTGTTTTTTCGGCTTCAGGGTGGGATCGCGGCGCTCCCACAGGTCAATGCGTTCTACCAGCATGCGGATTTCGTCTGCGCCGGAGGTGTCGGTACGAATCAGCGCGATGATAGAATCGAATCCTTCCCGGATGGTTTTGGAATACTTGGCCTCCTCCTCTGGGGTAAGCAGATCAAACTGGCCCATTTCCCGCAGATAGGTGGTGGTGGTTTCCTCTGGCTCGTGGTCTTCACTGTCGGGCAGGGCGTCGACGTTGCCGTCCTCATCGGCATTTTTTTTGCCTGTCCATTCCTCGCCAGCAAGGGTCATGCGCTTGCCAGACTTTTCCTGGGTTACGATTTCAATGTTGTTTTCACCCAGAAAATCAAATAACTCCTCAATGGCGCCCGGGTCCTTGACCTGGTCGGGTAAAAGTTCATTTAAATGTTGAAAAGTGATGCATCCTTCATCCTTTCCTGCCTCAAGAAGGTCATTTTTAATATCCGATAGCACAGCCTTCTCCTTAGACGTGGTTCTCATCCTGGCAGATGAAAATCTTGTAAACAAGATATGTTACTGTAAAAAAAAAAGAATCTCAATGAAGAATACAAAAAGATACGCGAGGGAAGCGCGGGCGATAGCTGGTGCATTTTACATGGATTTCAGGTAAGAAGGCGGCACACTGCACTAAGCTTGGCAAATTTCATCTGGATCTACAAACAATGACTACATCCATAAACATTCTTGCACAAAGATCAAGCGGAGTGCTGCTGCCGGTTTTTTCCCTGCCCGCACCGTGCGGCATCGGCGATTTAGGGCAAGGGGCCTACCGCTTTATCGATTTCCTCGCCGACGCGGGCCAGAGCTGCTGGCAAATCCTGCCCTTGGGGCCTACCAGTACGGATCTCGGTAATTCTCCCTACATGAGTGCCTCTGCCCTGGCGGGCAATCCCCTGCTGATCAGCCCAGAACTTTTAGTGGAAGACGGACTTCTGCTGCCGCATCAGCTATCATACCCGGAATTCTCTGATTACACAATTGATTATCAGCAGGTGCGTGATCACAAAGATTATTTGCTGAACTTGGCCTGGGAAGCCTTTCAGGATCCCACCTATACAGGCCGTTTAGATGATTTCATAGCGGCGCAGCCCTGGGTGCAGGAATTCGGCCTGTTCCTGGCATTAAAAGATTGGCACGATCAGGCGGCCTGGTTCCAGTGGCCCAAACCGTTGCGTATGCGCGATGCTAATGCGCTTGCGACTGCGCACAGGGAGTTGCGTGCCGAAGTACGCAAACACTGTTTCAAGCAGTATCTCTTTTTTGAACAGTGGCTGCGCCTCAAAGATTATGCGCAAAAACGCGGCATCCTGCTTATTGGCGATCTGCCCATTTATGTAGCCATGGACAGCGTGGATCTGTGGGTGAATCAGGATATTTTCACACTGGACAACGAGACCTGCGAAGCCACTCATGTTGCTGGAGTTCCGCCTGATTATTTTAGTGAAACCGGACAGCGCTGGGGCAATCCCCTCTATAACTGGAACAGCAGCAGTGCTGATGTACGCGCCCGTTTGTATGACTGGTGGGAGGAACGCCTGCGGCAAAATTTTCTCCTGACCGACATCCTCAGACTCGATCATTTCCGGGGTTTTGAATCATACTGGTCTATCCCAGCTGATGAGGAAACCGCTATTAACGGCCAGTGGTTGCCAGGGCCGGGCATGACGTTTTTCAGGGAGATGGAACAACGAGTTGGGAAAATGCCGCTTATTGCAGAAGATCTGGGTGTTATTACTCCAGAAGTAGAAGCCCTGCGCGATGCCCTGGATCTGCCCGGCATGAAAATACTGCTTTTTGCCTTTGATTGCCTCACCGATAACAGCTATCTGCCATATAACTGCCCGGTCAATAGCGTTATCTACACCGGCACCCACGATAATGAAACAGCTGTGGGCTGGTTTTTAAACCCGGATGTGGACCGGGCCTTTAAAGAGCAGGCCAAGCGCTTTAGCAATAAGGACAACGACAACGCAGGCTCCTTCCACACTGACCTCATCTATCTGGCCATGGCCGCACCCTCCAGATTGGCCATTTTTCCCATGCAGGACCTGCTTGGTTTTGGCAATGATTGCCGTATGAATACCCCGGGGCAGAGTGAAGGCAACTGGATGTGGCGCTGTGCTCCTCACTATATCAACGAGGGCTTGGCCGAGTGGCTACGCGAACAGACCCGCTTCTTTGGCCGCTTACCATCCCCATTGCCCAGCGAGAAAATACACGATGAGCATCCTCATACTTAACGGCAGCCCCCGAATTAACGGCAACACCCATATCCTTTTGAACAAAGTACTGGAAGGCATTCGCTCTGTTGGCGGTGATGCAGAGTTGATCCACTTGGCTGAACTGCAGCTCGCGCCCTGTATTGGTTGCGGGGTTTGCGAACAAAAGGGCGAATGCGCCATTGATGACGACATGACAGGGCTCTACCACAAGATACCCAAGGCACAGCACCTGATCATTGGTTCGCCCATTTACTTTTACAATGTCACCGCGCAAACCAAGGCCTTTATTGACCGTTGCCAAGTCTTCTGGAGCAGAAAATACCTGCTTGGGCGGACTAGGGAAGAGGAACCGCTGCATTATGGTTATCTGGTCAGTGTGGCAGCAACCGGTGGTGGCAAATGCTTCGACTGCGCCCGTCTCAGCCTGCGTTATGCCTTTGATGCTATGGATATAACTTTTAACGGAGAAGTTGTGGTGCAGGGCGTGGATGAACGCGGCGCTGTCGCCCAAAAAGAAGATACCCTGCAGGCCGCCTACGAACTGGGGCAAAAGATCGGCTCCGCAGCATAGGGCTCCGCAGCATAGGTCTGTGAACCTATTGCCCCTTGACGGCATAGAGAAATGTTTTGTAACGGGAATGCCGCTTGACAAAGGCCCGCGGATATTTTAGAAATCCGTCACCATTTAAACTATTCCTACTCACGCAGCATTTTAGTTGGGTACAAATAAATGGCCCCATCGTCTAGTGGCCTAGGACACCGGCCTCTCACGCCGGTAACAGGGGTTCGAGTCCCCTTGGGGTCACCAAGTAAAATCAAGCACTTAGCCACCACTGAGTGCTTGATTCTTTTTTAAGGTGAGCCCGTATGGCTCACCTGCCATTCACCACAAGCTTGAGCCCCCGGCAGGGGGCTCTTTCTTTTTGGCGGTTCCCCTACCCTCCAGGATAGAGATCGACCCACGTAATGTAGTAAATTTGGAGTTATTTCTCGCCGACGATCACCTGAAAAAAATGAGGTGACGGATTTCCATCAAACAGAGGCCAAACCTGCTTGCCAGCTTCGTCATGTTCTGGGCTCTTATGCATGGTTAAAAAGGTTTCCTGGCTTTCGTGTTCAACAATGGCTGCATAATTTCCACCTTCCGTGGGTTGCAGAAGGCGTCGACTAATAAAACCCTGGAATTTTGAAAACTCCTTGTTTGACTTGGCAAACCATTCCCTGAACTCCTCATCCTTGCCTGCCTTGATGGGCGGAAAATTAATGAAAACTACAAACATGGCTGCCTCCTTATTTGGAAATAGTGTTTTTTTATGATGATCAACAGGAGATCAAAATATGTGCACAATGGGTAAAAAATTGACACCATCACCG
>JAAYIE010000011.1 GCA_012744275.1 Desulfobulbaceae bacterium | reverse complement strand
GTGAATATAATCCATCAAATTCAGCGGTAACCAACTGTCTTGCCGCATCAATTCGTTCAGCTTCTGCATCAAGAACATCTAACAGTGTCCTTTCATTTATGTTCCATTGCTGCGTATACGCGTTTGCAGTAGTATGGCTATATTGCAACCTTTCCTTAAGATAATCAATTCTTCTGTTTGCAGACTGGAATGCTTGCCAAGAGAGACGGATTGATTCTATTACTTGCCTGAAAGTATTGTTTTTTATTTCTATGGCCTCACGAATCAACTCTTCAGTTTCCTCTTTTCTCGCTTTATCTTTCCAACCATTAAAAAGATTGTAACGGAGCCGGAGGAACAACCTTAAATCTTCCCTTTCATCGTAGCTATAACTTGTCTCGTCTTCAAAAATTTTATCAATCTCAAAATCAATGATTGGCCAGAAGGTACTTTTAGCAACTTCATCCTGTTTGAATCTGGCTTTTAGGTCAGCAATTGCTGATTTAAGGGTTGGATGGCCCGCAATTGACTGTTGTTCAGCTTCATTCAAAGAACTAGGGAGCAATTCAACAACAGATTGCGGAACACTCAAATTCTGAGGGGTATGACCCACTACAGCTTGGTAGTTGGTCTGTGCGTCAATCAGATTTTGCTCCGTAACGATCACGTTTGACCGTGCCAACCCAAGACGAGACTGTATCTGGGATTGATCAGCGCCTCTTCCTACACCAGATTCGCTCCGCACCTGAATCTGATCACCAATGCGTTCGTGCAAGGTGAGATTTTCGTCAGCCAGCGCCTTGTATTCTTGGTTTTTCAGCACTTCAAGATATACTTTAACTGCCTCTAACGCGGTATTTTCTGCAACACTCTGGGTCAAAAAAGCTTGAGATTTTACCCGTGCTTTTTGTCTGGCAACTTCATTCATGGTAGAAAAGCCAGCAAAAAGGTTTTGCCTGAGGCTAATCCTTGCCTCCCAAGGCGAAAGCTCATCGTCTATGGGTTTTTTCACATCATCATAACCGGCACCCGCCTCCAAATTAAGTTGCGGATAGTACCCAGATCTCGCCTGCACCACTTCTTTGTCCCGTGCCAACCTGTTATGAGCCGCGCTCCGTACTTCTGGATGCTGTTCAACTACACTCCTAACTGCATCCTGTAACGTTTCAGCGCTACTGTAAACTGGGAAAAAAGTGAAAAAGATGGCCATTTGAGCAATTCGCTTTACGGAACGTTTCATAATTTGCCCCCGGGTGCTATAGGCTAGATGTGAATCGTAAAAAATTACTTTTGCGTGCTTAGATTGTACTTAATCTCTATAATGAGTGTAAAGCGATCTGTAAACAGTATTTTTGAATTTGCATTAAAATAAGCGACTATCATGTAGCAGTGAAAATTTTGATAGTTATAAATTAATCTGTCAGGGGCGTGACAATCCTCCTAAAGGCAAGATAAAATTTACGGAAACAAAGTATTACGGTGTCCAAAGGATGGCCACACGCCAGTCATGCGAACCCAGCAATCCATACCATAGAAATCCATTGTTGTATAAAAAAATTAAAAATAATTTAAAAACATTTATGTAGTTAAAGGATAGTTCGATTGATTCATAAGGTTCTCATCTTGATCCCACCTTACACGTACATCAGCGGCTAAACAGTTAAGCTCTCAGTGCGTGACCAAGGTGTAACCATGGGGACTCCAAGCATAAAAAAATTTGATGCTCGGATGCACAATCAGCACATAAACTCCCGATTGCCCCGCCAAAATCAGGGTTTTTGGCAATACCCGTCTGCACAAACTATCCAGTAACTGGACGCCACCGCCAGGGTGAAGACGGCTATCATTAACGCAGACCAAGTCTGCTTTTCTCTTTGTTCCTTTTAGGCGAAATGGATCGCACGTCTGCATCAAATTTGAAATGTGATAGCGGATAATTTACCCGCTTGCAGCCAGGGTAATTCCCCATCAATGAGTAGTTTTTTGAGTAGAATTTTCGAGGATAACACCCTGGAGATTTCACGATGTAAAAGTCACGATTCACAGGCAGTCAGATTCTATCGATTTTGAAACAGCCACTCCGTTCTTTGCCTGTTCCGGAGCTTTGCCGTGAACACGAGATGAGCAGCGCTTCTTTTTACAGATGGCGCTCAAAGTTTGGCGGCATGGACGCTTCGATGATGGCACGCATGAAAAAATTGGAACGGAAAAACGCCCGCTTAAAGAGAATGTACGCCGATGTGCAGCTATGGCACAAAGTCCTGCAGGAGGTGCTTGAAAAAAGTGCTGAGGCCATCCCAACGCGTTGAGATGGCCCGAAAATCCGTAGGCGAACAGAGGCTGACATTCGTCAGGCCTGTGGGACTTTTGGCGTCAATGCATGCTGCCTGGCGACAACCAACATATTGCTGAGTTGCTACTGGAGTTGACCCAGTCGCAGCGCACCTGGGGATTCGGCTTGTGTTTTTTGCCTTTGCGCAACGTGCAGGCTTACGGCTGAAACCATAAGCGTGTGTGTCGGATCTACCGCGAGTTAGAACTGAACCTGCGCATCAGACCTCGTAAGCGGTTGAAACGCTAGCAGTCCGAAAAGCTGTGCACACCGGCAGCGTCCGTGCCTTGTCCCGGGCAAAGAAAGCAGGAATTAATCTTCGTCACATTCAACCCAGTAAACCGCAGCAGAATGCCTGCATTGAGCAGTTCAATCAGACAGTTCGGTAGAATGGCTGAATCAGGATCTCTTTACATCTCTTGAGGAGGCACAGAATACTGCCACCAGTAGCTCTGGAGCTCTAATCATGAACGGCCTCACATGGGCATCGGCGACATCACACCGGCTATGAAGTATGCAAGGCCAGTATAGACTCTACTCCAGATTACTACTAAAAAAGGGGAATACCTTTGACCCCGCCAGAGTTCCTTATGGAAAATTCCCCCAAGGGAGTATCTACTTTTGGATGGCACTAACCTGGAGAGAAGCTTACATTTTCACTGGGGCCAACAAGACATACTGTGCGTGACACTCGCTTCCACTCATCCTTTACAGGCCCAGGCAGAAGACAACAGTACCCTTTTCAATACTTCAGCCCCGTTCTTATCCGGGCTAACTCCAGGGTCTTTGCGGCTTTTTCCCGCGCCTTTTCCGCACCTTTGGCCAATATTTGACGAATATAGTCAGGATTATCGAGCAGTTCCTGTTTCCGCTTGCGTGCCGGGGCAAAGCGCTCGTTAATCAATTCGAAGAGGTCTTGCTTCAAATAGCCGTAGGCTGCCCCGCCATTGATGTACAGCTCATGCACCTCGCGCATTTTGTTCTCCGGCGCAAACAGCTTTAAAAGCGCATACACGTTACAGGTGTCCGGATTTTTGGGCGCTTCCACTGGCGTGGCATCGGTCTGGATAGCCATCACCTTTTTCTTCAACTCCTTTTCATCGGCAAAAATGGGGATGGTGTTGTCGTAGGATTTGGACATTTTCTGGCCATCCAACCCAGGGATAACTGCTGTATTTTCACTGATTTCACCGTCAGGCACCTGGAAGGTCTCGCCAAAGGTATTGTTGAAACGAATGGCGATATCGCGGGTAACCTCAATGTGCTGTTTCTGATCCTTGCCTACTGGCACCAAATGCGGCTGATAGAGGAGGATATCGGCCGCCATCAATACCGGATAAGAGAAAAGGCCGTGGCTGGCGGGAATGTTTTTGGCCACCTTGTCTTTATAGGAATGACAGCGCTCCAAAAGTCCCATGGGGGTGACAATGGACAGCAGCCAGGTCAGTTCGCACACTTCGGGCACATCGGATTGCACCCAGAAAATACAGCGATCTGGATCAAGGCCTAGCGCCAAAAAATCCGCAGCCGCTTCCAGGGTGCCACGTCGCAGCCGCTCTGCGTCCTGCACCGAGGTGAGCGCATGCAGATCCACAATAAAAACATAGAGTTCCGATGAGGCCATGTGTTTGAGCATGGGCTCCATCATGCCGAAATAGTTGCCAATATGAAGTTTTCCAGAAGGTTGAATACCTGAAAGAATACGCTGCATAATCTGTTCGCTTCTCTTTGGTTGGCAGGCAAAACGCCCGATTATTGCACAAAAGAAAAGAGGGAGTGCGGACTTATCCACACCCCCTCTTGTTTCGCCTCACAACAACACGTTTTACTTCACTTCTTCGAAGTCGGCATCGACAACATCGTCGTCGTCCTTTCCCTTACCAGAGCCAGCGCCCTGGGATGCGCCCGCACCAGCAGCTCCGGCCCCAGCGCCACCCGCTCCCTGCTGGGAGGCCTGAGCATACATCATCTCGGCCAGTTTATGTGAGGCCTGGGTAAGGGCTTCGGTGGCACTTTTGATTGCCTCGGTATCCTCGCCCTCCATGACCTTCTTCACATTCTCAATTTCCTGCTCCACACTGGTTTTGGTTGCGGCATCAACCTTGTCGCCCAGTTCCTGCAGGCTCTTGCTGGTCATGTGAATCATGGAATCCGCATTGTTTCTAGCTTCGACCAGTTCCTTGCGTTTCTTGTCTTCATCTGCATGCAGCTCAGCATCCTTCTTCATGCGATCAATCTCGGCTTCCGAAAGGCCAGAAGATGCGGTGATACGGATGGACTGCTCCTTGCCGGTGCCGAGATCCTTGGCCGAAACCGACAGGATACCGTTGGCATCCAGATCAAAGGTTACCTCGATCTGGGGCACACCTCGCGGTGCAGGGGGGATATCTGCCAGCTCAAAGCGACCAATGGTCTTGTTGTTTTGCGCCATTTCGCGCTCGCCCTGCAGCACATGGATGGACACCGCCGGCTGGTTGTCAGCAGCAGTCGAGAACACCTGGCTCTTCTTAGTGGGCACGGTGGTGTTCTTCTCAATGAGTTTGGTCATCACGCCACCCAGGGTTTCAATACCAAGGGAGAGCGGGGTTACATCCAGCAGCAGCACATCTTTCACGTCGCCCTTGAGCACACCACCCTGAATGGCTGCACCTACGGCCACTACTTCATCTGGATTAACACCACGGTGTGGCTCTTTGCCAAAAATGGCCTTTACCTTCTCCTGCACCTTGGGCATACGGGTCATGCCGCCCACCAAAATGACCTCGTCAATTTCGGAAGCACTCAAGCCTGCATCCTTCATGGCGGTCCTACAGGGGCCTTCACAACGGTCAATCAGGTCCTCCACCAGGGCTTCCAACTTGGCTCGGCTCAACTTGAGGTTGAGATGCTTCGGTCCACTGGCATCGGCAGTGATAAAGGGCAGGTTGATATCGGTTTCTTTGGCAGTAGACAGTTCCTTTTTGGCTTTTTCCGCCTCTTCCTTCAAACGCTGCAGGGCCATTTTGTCACTGCGCAGGTCAATACCCTGATCCCGCTTGAATTCGTCGGCAAGCCAGTTGACGATGCGCATGTCAAAGTCTTCACCACCGAGGAAGGTATCGCCATTGGTGGACTTCACTTCAAAAACACCATCGCCGATCTCCAAAATGGAGATATCAAAGGTGCCGCCGCCCAGGTCAAATACGGCGATTTTCTCCTCACCCTTCTTGTCCAGACCGTAGGCCAGGGAGGCTGCGGTTGGCTCGTTGATGATACGCTGCACGTTCAGTCCAGCTATCTTGCCGGCATCCTTGGTGGCCTGGCGCTGGGCGTCGTTGAAATAGGCCGGCACGGTCACCACCGCATCGGTTACGGTCTCACCCAAGTATTCTTCCGCGGTCTGCTTCATCTTGCCCAGGATCATGGCGGAAATTTCAGCTGCGGTATAAGTATTACCCTCCACCCGAACCACGGCATCACCGTTAGGCCCGTCAACAATCTCAAAAGGGCTGACCTCAGCAGACTTCTTCACCTCAGGATCAGTAAACTTGCGACCAATAAGCCGTTTGATCGCAAACAGGGTGCGGGTCGGGTTGGTTACCGCCTGCCGTTTGGCTACCTGTCCCACCAAACGCTCGCCGCTGTCGGTGAAGGCAACAATTGACGGGGTGGTACGATTACCTTCGCTGTTCTCAATAACTTTGGGCTCTCCGCCTTCCATAATGGCGACACAGGAATTGGTGGTTCCTAAGTCGATGCCAATAATTTTTCCCATAACTTTTCTCTCCTTGTCTTCGTAAACGTGGTCTCTTGTCGTTTGTATGTTTTGTTGCCGTTATGAAGTCTCACGCACCAGGACCGCTGGACACCACAACCTGAGCGTGGCGAAGCATACGATCCTTGAAACGGTAGCCCTTGGCGAATTCGCGCAGCACGTGGTTGGCAGGCACCTCGCTACTGGTCTCCATAACCAGGGCATCCTGCTCGCCTGGGTTGAAGGCCTGGCCAACAGATTCTATTGGCTGCACACCAAAGCGCTCAAGCATGGCCAAAAGGCCTTTATGGGTCAGTCCCACACCTTCCAGAAGGCCGTTTAGTTTCCCGGTCAGGTCTGCATTGCCATCCGCCCCCTGTTCCATGGCGCGCTCCAAATTATCCACGGTGGGTAAAAGCTCGCGCAGGATGTTTTCGCCAGCATAACGGGCCGTCTTGGCCTGTTCGCGCTCCATCCGCTTCTTGTAATTCTCAAATTCCGCGGCTATCCGCATCAGCTGATCACGAACGGTTTCGAGTTCCTGTTCAAGCTGTTCCCGTTCCTCGGCGTCCTGCCCGTCATCTACCACTGGCGTTGCTTCAGCCAGGCTTTCTTCATCTACCTGGCCTGCCTCCTGCGCCTCTGTGTGATGCTTGGTTTCGTCAGTCACCATTCACCCCTTCTGTTTGCCATGTCGATTCTTCATAAAAAAATGCCTGTGCGCCGACTAAGCGTCGCTCAGGCCGGTCAAATCTGAGAGCAACAATAAGTATGAGGCCATGCAGTGTCAAGACAGCTTCGCCAGAGAAATCACGGTTTTGACAGCCTTGATTGTTGGAGCCATTGGCCTGAAAACAAGTGTGAACAAACAAGCACAAAAAAGCCGCAGGAATCACCCTGCGGCTTTGGAAACCAACACGTTATTCAAGGCGCTCTCTATGTCGGTTTCAGCAAATATTTCGAAACGTCCTACTCTGTTCGTCTGCGTTGCATTGGCCCCGCCTCCTTGTGCTCACCTTTGCTCTAGAGCTGGTATGATGTCAGGTGCTGTAGTGGTGGCCGTTGCTCTCGTGCGAATCGATATACTGTCGAATGCTTTTGGCGATGGTGTTAAAAATACTCCTGCACTTGGCTTCGTCCGTTTCAAGTAGGGTGATGCGGAAACCCTGCAGATCCGTGGCAAAAGACGACAGCGGTACCACGCAGATACCGGTTGATGCCAGGAGGTGGTAGACAAAACGCTTGTCCGGTTGTACACCTGCGCCGGTCACCAAGTGTACCACCGTGTCGCGCACCGCCTCATTGGCTATGGGCAGGGACTGTTTGTGGTTGAGCACACCCTCCTCAAAGACTACACTCATATAAAAGGCGCCATTGGTTCGGTTCACCAATACTCCCTTCAGGCCGTTCAGGGTGTCGTAGGCGATGTTGGAGTTACGTTCATACAGGCTGATCCGCTTTTGCAGATTCGGCCAGTACTGAGGGTGGGACTTGATGCGCGGCATCACCACCTGCGGCAGGGTAGCGGAGCACACCTCCAGCATCTTGGCACTCAGGATGGACTGCACATAGGTGGCGAACATTGGGTCACGCTTGCGGTTATAGGTCTCGATCCAGCCACAGCGACCGCCTGGCCAGGGCATTTCCTTGGAAATACCACGCATGCAGATGGCTGGTACCTTGTTGCCAATAACCGTGCACAGTGGCGTACACACTGTACCGTTGAAGGTCATATTCTGGTAGACCTCATCGCAGATGATGAAGAGGTCATTCTTTTCGCAAATATCAACAATGGCCCGCATGACCTCGACCGGGTAGACCGCGCCAGTCGGGTTGTCCGGATTGATGACCAGGATTCCTGCCACCGCCGGATTGTACTTGATATGATTTTCTATATCTTCCAGGTCTGGATACCAGAGGTGGTTGGGATCAAGTATATAGGTAACCGGCTCTGCTCCGGCATGGGCCGCCTCGGCTGAGGAATGGGTGGTATAGCTGGGCGTGGGTACTATAACCCTGGCGGTGCGTTTGAGAAAACCGTAGACCTTGGAAATGGCGTCACCCAGGCCGTTGAAAAAGATGACATCATCGGCGTCGATCTGGACTCCACCCTTACTGTTGGTGGTTTGGGCTACATATTCGCGTGCCGCCAGCATGCCCTTGGTGGGGCTGTAGGCATAGGTGGCGTTGTCATGTACAGCCTCAGCCACAATCTCCTTCATCCAGCCAGGTATTTCTTCACCCTTGGCGACCGGATCGCCGATATTTTCGTAATAGACCTGTACGCCCAGCCGTTCGAGCTGTTCGGCCACCGCAACAATGTTGCGGATTTCATAGGTCAGCACACTAGCACCGGCATGTAAAATATCTGTTCGCATAATAAGTGTTTAGCAACGAAAAAAGGAAACCTGCCGGACGGCATCCGGCAGGAATTGAGAAGCGTCAATATTAAGCCAAGATAGGTACGGGTGTCAACATGGTTATCATAGTCTGTGGCCAGTCGCCAGCATGCCCTAACATGAACATAGCTAATGTCTAGGCATGCTGCTTGTCCAACTATGCAATATCATAACTTTTCAACTTATTGAGCAGGGTCTTACGAGTAATCTGCAGGCGGCGCGCCGCCTCGCTGCGGTTACCACCGGTCTCCTCGAGGGTTTTCAGGATAAGCATTTTTTCTGCCTCCTTCAGAGTCGCGGGTTCTTCCACCGCTGCTTCCTGATTGAGGCCAGCCCAACGCTGCAGCGCCATGGGCAGAACAGATACATCCAGATAGTCGCCACGCATGAGGATCACCCCGCGCTCAACGGCGTGTTCCATTTCGCGCACATTGCCCGGCCAGGGGTAACGGATGAAAAGATCCATGCAATCCGGGGTCAGCCCCTTGACCTGGCGCTTGTTCATGTCGGCAAATTTTTCCACAAAATAGGTCGTCAGGAGCGGAACATCCCCCTGCCGCTCGCGCAGAGGCGGCACCTCCAGTTCCACAACCTTGAGCCGATAGTACAAATCTTCCCGGAAGATGCCGCTTTGCACCGCCTCTTCCAGATTGCGATTGGTGGCAGCAAGAATACGAACATCCACCTTAATGGTCTCCTGGCCGCCTACTCGCTGCACCTCGTGCTCCTGCAGGGCCCGGAGCAGTTTCACCTGCATGGCCGGCGAGGTTTCGCCAATTTCATCCAAAAAAAGGGTGCCACCCTGGGCCTGGACAAAACGCCCTTCCCTGCGGCGATCCGCTCCGGTAAAGGCGCCCCGTTCATGGCCGAACAGTTCTGATTCCAACAGTGTTTCCGTTAAAGCTGCACAGTTAATCTTGATGAAGGGGCCTTCGCTGCGAACGCTTTTATAGTGCAGGGCAGAGGCCACCAATTCCTTGCCCGTACCCGATTCACCGGTAATCAGCACTGTGGCAGAGGTGGGTGCAACCTGCACGATCATCTCCCACAGAGCCAGCATAGGTGGCGACTGGCCGATCATACGCATGTCGCTGCTGACGGTTGGGCCCTCTGGCTGCTTTTTTTCCTCGGGCTGCCGGTGGCCCATGGCCACTTCCATGGTGGTGCGCAGGCGCTCAAAATCTAAAGGCTTGGTCAGATAATCCTGTGCGCCCTGCTTGATTGCGGCCACGGCCGAATCCACCGAGGAATAGGCGGTCATGATGATAACTGGGATAGCCGGATTAATCGCACGTATGCGGCGCAGTGCCTCCATGCCGTCCATACGGGCCATGCGCACATCCATAAGAATGGCATCAAAAGGCTGGGCTTCCACTGCGGCCACCGCGGCCAACCCGTCATCCGCCTCGGTACAATCCCATCCCCAATCAGCAAACAGGGAACAAAGGGTATAGCGGTGTACCCGCTCATCGTCCACTACCAGAATATTCAATTTATTCCCAACCATGTGCTGTCCCATAAACCTCGTAATGCTAATTCCATATTTCTCTTTTCAAGCACGTTTTTAGCCGGCATCGGTCGGTATCGAAAAACACTCTTCAAAATATCTGTATGCACGTCTACGTCACTTTATC
>JAAYIE010000122.1 GCA_012744275.1 Desulfobulbaceae bacterium | reverse complement strand
TTCATGACACAGATCAGAGTGCGGCAGCCAAGACGAGCAGCTGCCAGGGCTGCCTCGCAGCCGGCGTGGCCAGCACCGATAACGGCTATATCAAAATCAAGCATACTCGCGCTTTACTTACATTTAATACGTATAAAAAAGACTAATTGAACTGTATCCGATCGGCACGTACAGCCTCAAACCAGGCTAGGGGGCAGCAACTATACGGAAAAGCGTATTGTTCCGCAAGCAGCAAAGCCACAGCAGGAGTCAATCTGCAAAGCAACTCACCAACTGATAAAGGCCCAGGTTGGCCGGTGCTTTGGCTGCAGCAAAATGGAGCCGTCTTCCTGTCTGGTGCCGATGGAACGAAGGTAGCTCAGTAAATCCTTCTGCTCCTGGCGGTTCAGATCCGGCAGCATCCAGCTGTAACTTGCGCAGGCCTCCTCGAGGCTGCTGCAACAACGGCTGTTGTCAGTATATACATAGGCTAGCGTAGCATGATAGCCCAACTGATAGAGGGCATTGAGCGTATAGATGTAATCCGGCCCGCGGCGGGGTTGACGGCCCACTGCGGCAAAGGCCGCCGGATCAAAGGGACCTGAGCCAACCCGATCCACCACCACCCGCTTGCGGATACCATAGACACTCAGGCGGCGAAGCGCCGCCATGATATCCCGCACCGACAGGGAACGAGCGGCAATAATAACATCATGTGGAGCAATGCCCAGCGCCTCCCAGTCATCGCTCCAGGAGGCGTGAACCGTGGAGAGATTTACCCTCCCCTCTTCCTCTGCCCGTTGCCGCGCCTTTGCCAGCATGGCGGCGGAAAAATCCATACAGGTCACGTGACGAACCTGTGCAGCCAGTGGAACCGCCAGAGTACCGGGGCCTGCGCCCACATCCAGCACCGTCCACTCAGCCTGAGGTGCAAGCAGTTCCAGGCACTGCCGTTCAAAAGTGGAGTGGGTTCCGCGTTCGGCAAAGGAGGCGGCGCGCTCATCCCATACCCGGGCTTCGCGTGGTTTCCAGCCGGCTTCGTCCTGTGCCTGCTGCCACAAGAGGCCCCAATCAATGTCGGTGTAGCGCATCGAGCTCACTCCTTTTCCTCAAAACAGGGAAATACGTTGACAGGAAACCTTGTCAGCGAGTACAATTTTTCTTTTGGCCAAAGGCTTTTCCGGCTCTCCCAGCTCGTCTCCTAGCAGGCGCAGCCACCTTACGGGTGATACTCTTCCACGGGAGCAGCATACAGGCCTTGCGGCCCTCAACCCAACAGGCATCATATAGGATAGCGATTATGAGTAAAAGAACTTTTCAGCCCAGCCGTACCTCACGTTCCCGCACCCACGGCTTTCTTGTCCGCATGAGTACCCGTTCGGGGCGTGCTGTTATCAAAAGAAGAAGGGCCAAAGGCCGCAAGCAATTGGCATCGTAAGCCCGTGCCTGGCAGCTGCACCTTTCCTCGTCCTATGCGCCTGCGTCTGAACCGTGAATTCCAGCAGGTCTACAAAAAAGGAAAAAGGCGGCATGGCATGGGGTTTAGTATTATCATTGCTCCGGGCACTGCACAGATACGCCGTCTGGGTATCAGCGTGCAGCGCAAAGCAGGCACAGCCGTGCGGCGCAACCGCATAAAACGGCTTTTTCGGGAGGCCTTTCGACTCAATCAGGAACGATTCCCCCCGGCAAGCGATATTGTAGTTGCCGTACGTCCCGATTTTGCTATGAACAGCCTCACAGCCCTTGAACAGGAAATTGCCCTGCTCCTGCGGCGGGGTGGTACAGCATGAACGCAGCAACCCCGGCGCCAACACTCCCGCCAGCTGATGCCGGCGCAACCGGACAGGCTGGCAGCTGGTGCAGTTCATTCGGCGCGCCATGGAAATGGCCGCGCCTTGTCCTGATCGGCCTTTTGCGCGCTTACAAACGCTTTCTTTCTCCCCTGTTGCCGCCCTCCTGCCGCTTCACCCCAACCTGCTCCGAATATGCCATTGAGGCAGTGGGTAGGCATGGCATTTTCAAGGGCTCGCTTTTGAGCTGCTGGCGGCTGTTCCGCTGCAACCCCTTCTGCCGCGGCGGTTACGACCCTGTACCCTGAAAACGAACCAGTCTTCTATTACTGCAACTGAACTTCTCTTCCGGCCAGTCACTGCGCCGCATTCTCCCTAGGTGTTCAACCATGGATCTTTACCGGACCTTTTTGGCCATAGCGCTCTCCTTTATCATCCTGCTGGGCTATCAGTACTATTTTGCGCCGCCCGCACCTGAACAGCCGACAACGCCTGCTCAACCGGCAGAGCAGGCAAGCCAGAACCCAACAGAAACAACAGCAACGGGGACACCAGGAGCGCCCACTACTACAGCAACAGTGGCTGAAGCAACGGTTGATCCTAATGCCAGAGATATCACAGTGGATACGCCGCTATACACGGCGGTGATTTCCGAACAGGGAGGCGCCATCAAGAGTTTCTTGCTGAAACAATACCGTGCCGGCATCAAGGTGGATTCGGGCCCAATGGAGCTGGCTCCGGCGGCCAATCCAGCTGCAAGGTCACTTCTTTTTTCCCTGGATAACGGCACTACCACCAGCCTGCCCCTGTACAACGCGGCAAGCAACGAAACCCAGCTGCAGATTCAACAAGGCAAGAGCGAACTGGTCATGACAGCCACCATGCCTGAAGGAGTACAGGTGGTGCGCACCATGCATTTTTCCAGTGACAGCTATCTTATCCCCGTACAATACACACTGAAAAACACCACCAACCGACCGGTGCAAGTGTCCCCTGCCCTGATCTGGAACAATACCCCCTTTCCCCACATCAATCCACCGAGTTCCTATCTGTTTGCTGGGCCGATTGCCTTTGTCAATAACGAGCGCGAGGAGATCAAGGGCAAGGAACTGAACAAGGGGCCCTTTATCCGACAAGGTACGGTCAGCTGGGCTGGATATACCGACAGCTATTTCATCACCACCATCATGCCGGACAGCACTGCCCCCCTCACCCTGACCGTTCAGGGATCAGGCTCAGGGAGTCGCAGCACCCTGTCACAGGGGCTGGAGACACTGCAGCCAAACAGCAGCAAAGACTACAGCTATACCCTCTACATGGGCCCGAAGAAGCTCACCATCCTCCAGGGGGTAGGCCACAATCTGGCGCATGCCGTTAATTATGGCTGGCTTGATCTAATCGCCAAGCCCATGCTCTGGCTCCTGAACTTCTTTCATAGCTTTGCCAGAAACTATGGTCTCGCCATTATCATGCTGACCATTGTCATCAAGCTGGCCTTCTGGCCCATTACCCAGAAGGGCATGAAGTCCATGAAAAACATGCAGAAGCTGCAACCCAAAATTGCCAAGCTGCGTGAAAAATTCAAGGATGACCCAGCCAAAATGAACCAGGAGATGATGAGTCTCTACAAAACCTACAAGATCAACCCCCTGGGCGGATGCCTGCCCATGTTGATTCAGATTCCCTTCTTCATTGCCCTGTATCAGGTGCTGATGGCCGCCATTGAATTGCGGCACGCCCCCTTTATGCTGTGGATTAACGACCTGTCCATGCCAGACCGGCTCTGGATCGGTTTCGACATTCCCTACCTGCATGGTTTGCCGGTCCTGACCCTGCTCATGGGCGGATCAATGTATCTGCAACAGAAAATGACACCCACTGCCGCAGACCCGATGCAGGCGCGCATCATGCAATTTTTGCCCATTATTTTCACTTTCATGTTTCTTAATTTTGCCTCGGGCCTTGTACTGTACTGGTTTATCAACAACCTGCTCTCCATGCTGCAGCAGTATCTGATCAACCGCAGCTCCAGCAAGGCCTGATTGGTTCGCATTAGAGGATCGTATTCATTATGGCCAAAGGAAAAGACTTTTATGGAACAGAAATAGCCGAAGTAATCGAACAGGCCTGCAAGGAACTGGGCCTCCCTCGTGAGCAGCTTGATATCGCCGTGCTCGAGACCGGGTCGACCGGCATCTTTGGCCTGTGTAAAAAAAAGGCGCATATCCGAGTACAGGTAAAACCAAGCGCAGCCCAGACCAATAGCAGCCCCAAAGGCCAGGGAGAGAGCAAAGGCAGCGCCACAGCAGCCGAACAATCAACCCAGTCAAAGCGGCCCCGAGCCAAACGCCAGAGTAGCAGGGAACGCCACCAAAGAACCAGCAAACAATCAGCTGCTGGAAATGGTACAACAAGTGACACAGAATCCGTCACTGCTCCTGCTCCAGGGCCTGCAAATGGCAGCGGGGTGCTTGGAGCATCCAGCGTTGGCAGTGGAGCTGGCCCGATAGTTGCGCAGGCAGAAGAAAAACTGGAAAGTTCGACACCAACCACTGAAAATCTCGTACTTATCGAAGAAAAGTTGAGTCGGTTGCTCGCCCTTATGGGCCTGCCCTCGGTCGTACGGGTTGAATACGCAGACAGCACTATCCTCTGCAGCATCAGTGGTGAGCACGAGGAGTATCTGGCTGGTCAGGACGGAAAAATCCTCGACAGCCTCCAGTATCTCCTACGCAAAATGATCGGCCCACATCTGCCGGAAAGGGCTACCTTAAGTTTGGACGCGGCCGGATATAGGGAGCAACGGCTTGAGCGTCTGAAACAACAGGCCAGTGACATCGCCGAACAGGTGCGACAGAGCGGCAAGACCAGAACCATCAGTGGTCTGAATCCGTCCGAACGACGTGCGGTTCATTTACTACTGCAGCAGGATGAAGAGATAAGGAGCCGCTCGGTTGGCTCAGGCCTTTTTAAAAAGATTCTGATCTACAAACCGGGCAAAGAAGGTAGATCTGCACCTGCAAAAGCCCAAAGCAGCAATGATGAGCGTCAGAGCAACGACTGACACCATAGCCGCTATCGCCACCCCACCCGGTGCAGGCGGGGTGGGTATCGTTCGGGTTTCCGGCACCGAGGCCCTACCCCTTTTTAAGCAACTGTTTGTACCGCTACATCCCCGTTCCTCCTTTACCAGCCATCGCCTCTACTATGGCAGTATCCACGCCAGAAGCGGCATTCTGCTGGATGAGGTCCTCGCGGTATACATGCGTGCCCCTCACACCTATACCCGTGAGGATGTGGTAGAATTTCAGTGTCACGCCTCCCCTCTTGTCCTGCAGGAGCTGCTGGAGCACCTTTTTACCTTGGGTGCGCGTCCTGCGGAGCCCGGGGAATTCACCAAACGCGCCTTTCTCTCAGGACGCATCGATCTCTCCCAAGCCGAGGCAGTCATTGACCTTTTGGAAGCCCGCAGCGCAACCGGTGCTGGTTTAGCCGCGGCCCAGCTGCAGGGAGCGCTGGCAAGGAAAATCGATGCCATTCGCGCCGCTCTCATCGAGCTGATGGCGCGACTTGAGGTGGCCATAGACTTCCCGGAAGAGGATGCAGACATCTTTGATCGACATGAGGCTGCTCATATCCTGCAGGAACGTGTGATGGCACCGATTAAGATGCTGATTAGCAATGCCGACCATGGACGTATCTTCCGAGAAGGGGCGCGGCTGGTGATAGCCGGACAGCCTAATGCGGGCAAGTCCAGCCTCTTGAATGCGCTGCTGCGTGAGGATCGGGCCCTGGTTACCCCTGTTCCCGGCACCACCCGGGATACCATTGAAGAAGGTATGACCTTGCACGGCATTCCACTGCAGGTAATCGACACGGCCGGGATTCGCACTGATCATGCCGACCAGGTGGAGGCGCTTGGTGTGGACCGGGCCCACAGGATGATCGACACAGCTGATTGCGTACTGTTCCTTGTTGACGCCCAGACTGGTTTCACCGAGGCAGATCGACAGTTGTACACAAGCCTTGCCCACAAACGCCGACTGCTGGTGCTCAACAAACGGGATTTGATTACAGCAGAGCAGGAACAGCATCTGCGGACACTTCTGGGCAAAATCCAAGAGCCGGTTGTGAGCATATCTGCACGCAACGGCGATGGGATGGAAGAATTGCACAAAGCAATCCTGCGTGCCATAACTCCTGGGAAGAGTTCCCTCGTTGAAACAGCTCGTTTTGCGCCCAACAGGAGGCACCGCAGCCTTTTAATCCAAGCCGAGGCTGCCTGCACTGCCTGCCTGGACACACTTGCTGCAGGCGCACCACTGGATCTGCTCAGCGTGGATGTGCAGACCGTATTGGAGAGTATTGGAGAAATAGGTGGTCACGCCGCCTCCGATGAGGTGCTTGACGCAGTTTTCAGCCGTTTCTGCATCGGCAAGTAACTCTGATTCTTATCAAAGTGCGACCAGTGCCGGCACCGAGAACCGTCGCTGAATCGGTTTAAAGACATAAAAAAGCCTTTTCATCATAACGAGGAAAAGGCTTGATCTGTGCACTGTAATACTTGCACGCACAGGCTGAAAAGGTGATGCTTGCAAGTAAGAGATACGGTTATTTTTTCTGCAACCTTGCCTGCTGTGTTGCCCGCATATAATCCATGGGATTGATGGGAGCACCCATATAGCGAATTTCATAATGCAGGTGTGAGCCTGTGCTTCTGCCAGAATTGCCCACCAAACCAACAAGGTCCCCAGGAGTTATACTATCACCGACTTGCACCAAACGCTTGTTCAAATGGGCGAACATACTCTCATAACCCTTACCGTGCGAAATAATAATATTTTCACCATAATCCGGGGAATAACCTGAACTCACTACCCGGCCCTTGCCGGTAGCAAATACCTTCTCCCCGGTCTTTGCCCTGAAATCAACGCCTTCATGGAAGGCCCGGCGGCCATTAATTGGGTCTTGGCGGCCTCCAAACGCAGAGCTGATCGAAACGTTCGCTATCGGCATGCCCAAGGGCAGGTTAGCTAGCAAGTCCAAGGCCTTGTCTGCATTATCTGCACCTGATTCTGTGTTAGGAGGAGCTATAAACAAACCGCCGCTATGGGCGCGGTCTTCCTGCACCAGCACCTCAACACCGAGTTGATCCTGCAAAGTGTTTGCTAAACGGGTTTGTTCGTCCAAGGTAGCTTTCTTCTTAAGAAAGGGAGCCCCCGTCGCCGGTTGTGCAGAAGCACTTGCTACAGTGCGACTGGATTTCGCGCTACGCACCTGCGCCGTCCGCGCCCCTTTTGGAGAACGCGATTTTTTGGCTACCTGAACTGGCTTGCTCGGCTGCTTGCGCCCTTTTACCTGCTTTTGCGCTGGCTTCACTTTGTGGCTGGCCACCTGCTCCTTGGAATCAGCCTGCAAGCGTACTGTCTGGCCTTTTTTGACGGGCTGCAGTGCAACGCTTTTTTTACTGACCTGACGGGTAATCGTATGTTTCGGAGCCTTTTTTACCCCACCACTCAACTTGGTTGCCGCATGGAGGGATGTGGCGGCGGGCAGCAGCAGTAAGCCAGTGGCCAGGGCGCAAAAGAAGTATATTTTAAGGGTGTTAGTGGTATTTGAGGCAGGTAGAGTAGGCATGTGTATTTTTTGGTTCAGAGGATCAGACGAAGCTGCTGCGCAAAAATTGCAACAAAACAGATTCGCTCTTTCATTCTGGTGGTGCATGCAGGCCCTTTTGTCGCTGTCCCGACGCTCCAGCACAAAGCAATGTTTTCAAGCGGGCACGGTAGTGCAAGGGAGGAAGCATTGCTCATCCGGCCATGTCAACACAGCGTCATTGCATTGCTTGCCCAGCAGGTACAATGCAGGATTGCAGCCAATACTATCAGGCCAAACTGCAATGATCGAATGTTATACCTGCTACCAATCCGGTTTGCAAGGAATTGACCGATAAAAACAGCGCCGGCTGCAAAAAAATCAGTAATGCACCAGTCTCAATGCCCGCCTAAAAAAATCTGCATAACACAGCTTCCACGTGCGGACAATAGTCGCCGCTGAAAAGATAGCTGCATGTGTAAGGGGAGGGTTATTCCAATTCCTGATCAAAACGCTATCGGTCTAGGAGGGCAGCAATTGAGCAGACGTACACATTAAGGTACGCCTGCTCAATTGTTCCCTTTACATTTTATATAGCTTTTTGGTCTGGAGCTGAAATCAGGACTGCTTGAAGCTGTCGGCAAACAATTTGGCAATGGCGGCAATGCCATCATCACTCAGGTAGCGGGTGCCCGAACCGACAAAAGTGGAATAGTGAATGGCTGGCGTATCTTCCTGCCAGGAACCGTCTTTCCAGGTGAACCAGTTTTTTTTGTTCTGGTCATATACGTGCAGGGGCCGATTAAAGAGTTTGGCCAGTTCTACAGCCCAACCAGTGCCACCCTTGACCGAATCATCATCAAGGATAACACCAATCACAAAGACCTGATGTCCCTTATTGACAATGTGGAAAATAGTTTGCAGAACCCGACGGATTTTCTCTGTCTCGTAGTAGGTGCGCTTCATCATCCTGGAAGCCAATTCCATGCTGATATCGCCGCGTTGCAGCTCACTTTCACTTAACAGCACAGTGTTGCGGTCGCGCTCCAATTTATGTCCTTCAAAGGTGTACACTACCTCGTGTACTCCGTACTGCTCGGCATATTCGCCAAAAACCGTTTCCGCGCCCTTGAGGCCGCCGTGATAGAGAGTGCAATCTTTTGCTTGCATACAGGTACTTTCGGTTAGGGTGTACAATTAAGGCGCCAAAAAATGGCGCTGGCTACATTACAGTTTAATCGCCTTGAAAAAAACCCGCCATGGTGCAGGATACCCTTCTATAGTACGCGACGGGTTATGCTTGTCAATGAAATCTTGGTACGATTCAAAGCACATCCATTCGGTACGGCGCTGCTCCTCGCTGCTCATGGGGTGCCTGCAAAAGAGCCGCACTTGTTGAAACCCGGAGCGTTCAAGCCAGTTTTTAAGACACAAGGCTGTGGGCACAAACCAGGTGCCTGGCACCTTCGCATAGGTCTTCTTTGGAAAAAGGGCAATAGATTCTTCACCAGGAATCGCCTGGGATTCCAGCAGCAGAACACCGCCCGGCTTGAGTGCAGTGAGCAGGTCTTTAAGCGCTTCCAGGGGCGAGGGCCGATGGTAGAGCACGCCCATGCAGAAAATGACATCAAAGCTCGCATTAAAAAGGCCGAGATCTTCTATGCCCAGCAGTTCCGTACACAAGCGCTCCTGCCCGGCGAAGCCATTTAACAGCCGAAAGGCAGCATAGTGCTGAACAAAGGGCTCGAAACCAAGCACAAGGGCAGGACGGTGGGCTGCCATCCGGAACATATAGTAACCATTGTTGCTGCCGATATCGGCCACCACCGCACCGCGCAAATCCGGTAATTCCGGTAACAAACGATTCCACTTGCGCTCACTGCGCCACTCGGCGTCAATCTCAACCCCGAATACGGAAAAAGGCCCCTTGCGCCAGGGCATGAAAGCCTGCAGGCTTTGCTGTAGCAGTGCTCGCTCCACAGGACTTATATCGACGGCACTGCCGATGCGCACCACATCGCCGCTGAAATCACAGCTTGTGGCCCTGAGGTGGGCCACGGCTGCTGCAGGCTGGCGGTAGCGGAGAAAACCTTTTTTATCCTGGCCAAACCAGGCTGCCTTGGCAGCTAGAAGCGTGCGCAGCCGTTCCTCATCAGCCCCGGGACAATACCTGAGCCAGTGTGGAGTCACCATATTGCTACCGCTTCAGCCCCACAATGGAGCTGAAATTAAACCAGGTAAAAAAAGGTTCCACTTCAACAAAGCCGGCTTTTTGCAGCAATTGCATGTTTTCCTGCAATGAAAAGGGGATCAGAACATTTTCCAGTGCTTCGCGCTTGGCGGCAATTTCCAATTCCGAATAGCCCCGCATCCTTTTGAAGTTGTGGTGGATGGCGATAAAATCCCGGTTCAAGGAGGGGGCATGGCCAATGGTTTTCTCGCTGAGTAAAAAGACACCGCCAGGCGGCAGAGCAGCAAAAACCCTGTTCACGAAGGCCTGGCGCGCCACCGGCCGGAGAAACTGCAGGGTGTAGTTGCACAATACCGCTCCTGCATCGCTGAGTGGACAGGTGGTAATATCGTCATCCAAAAAACGCACCCTTCCCTTCGCCGTAGTCAAGCTCTGGCGGCGAGCCTGCTCAAGCATGGCTGGCGCCTTATCCACGCCGGTATAGTGAAAACCACGTTCTGCCAGGCGTTCGGCCAACAAACACAAGGTTGTACCGATCGAACAACCCAGATCATATACTAAGGCGCCATTGGCCAGACGACGATCCAAAATCTGCGCCATGGCGTCAATCACCAGGTGGTAACAGGGCACAGATCGTTGCAGCATATCATCAAAAACCGCAGCCACCTCCCCATTAAAGGCAAAATCCTCCCGAATCGGCTTATCGCGGAAGATCTCGTCACGGTTGGCAGGAGTTACGTCTATCCCACCACTCTTCTTTGCAAAGGTGCTCATCCTTAT
The DNA here is from genome assembly GCA_012744275.1 of Desulfobulbaceae bacterium. Lineage (GTDB taxonomy): Bacteria > Desulfobacterota > Desulfobulbia > Desulfobulbales > Desulfobulbaceae > Desulfobulbus. The sequence continues at coordinate 33,281 of JAAYIE010000122.1, read as the reverse complement.
AATTCGCGCACCGCCCCCTTGTCGGCCGAGGCGGCAAAACGGGCATAGGCCTGCAGGGCCTTGGAAACTACCCGGTCTCTCTGCGGAGTAAAGGCCTGTGCGCCACGTCGCTCTTCTTCCCGCCTGCGTGCGGCCAATTCTTCTTCGCTCACCATCAGGACAATGGCGCGGCCGGGTATATCGATATCAATGCGGTCGCCATCACGTACCAGGCCAATGGGTCCACCGCTTGCAGCTTCAGGAGACACATGACCAATGGACAGACCGGAAGTGCCACCGGAAAAACGGCCGTCAGTAATGAGGGCACAGGCCGCACCCAAATGGCGGGATTTGAGGTATGAGGTAGGATACAACATCTCCTGCATGCCTGGACCACCTTTGGGGCCTTCATAGAGGATACAAACCACGTCGCCCGCCCTGACCGAACCATCAAGAATCCCCGCACTGGCCGCCTCTTGCGAGTGGTACACACGGGCTGTGCCGGAAAAACGGAGAATAGCAGCGTCTACTCCGGCAGTTTTAACGATACAACCCCGTGGCGCGATATTCCCGAAAAGCACAGCCAAGCCGCCATCCTTCGAGTAGGCGTGTGCCAAATCCCGAATACAACCCTTTTCCCGGTCAAGGTCCAACTCATCGTAGAAGGTTTCCTGTGACCCCATCACCAGGTTGCGTTTGCCCGCAGGTGCACTGCGGTAAAGCTGTTTGGCTTCGTTGCTTGTGCCAGGCCGCATCAGATCGTAGCGGGCAAGCGCCTCGGCGAGAGTAAGGCCATCGGCCCGGTATACGCTGGTGTCCAGTAAACCGGCCCTGTCCAGCTCGCCCATAATGGCCATAATGCCGCCGGCTCGATTCACATCCTCCACATGATAAGTGGAGCTGGGCGCCACCTTGCACAAATTGGGCACCTTGCGCGAAAGTGCATCGATATCATTCATGGTAAAGTCCACCTCAGCCTCTTGGGCCACAGCCAAAAGATGCAGCACCGTGTTGGTTGAGCCGCCCATGGCAATATCAAGCGCCATGGCATTGGTGAAAGCAGTATGGCTGGCAATGGAACGGGGCAGTACTTTGGCGTCGCCATCCTCGTACCAGGCGCGACACATCTCGACAATACGTTCTGCCGCCGCATCAAAGAGTCCGAACCGGGCCACATGAGTGGCCACTACTGTTCCGTTGCCGGGTAAGGCCATGCCAAGAGCCTCATTGAGGCAATTCATGGAGTTGGCAGTAAACATACCTGAGCAGGAACCGCAGGTCGGACAGGCGCTGCGCTCCACTTCATCCACCTCGCTGTCGCTGATCTGAGTATCTGCAGCCATGACCATGGCATCAATCAGATCTAGCGAACGGCCTTGGCCGCGGCCGGCCTCCATGGGCCCACCGGAGACAAAAATTGCTGGTATATTCAGGCGCATGGCTGCCATAAGCATGCCTGGCGTTATCTTGTCGCAATTGGAAATGCACACCATGGCATCCACGGTGTGGGCATTGCACATGTATTCAACCGAGTCGGCAATCAGCTCCCGTGAAGGCAAGGAGTAGAGCATGCCCAAATGCCCCATGGCAATGCCGTCATCAATGGCAATGGTATTGAACTCGGCGGCAAAACAGCCCAGTTCCTCTATGCGCCGCTTCACTCGCTGGCCGATTTCGTGCAGGTGCACATGCCCCGGCACGAACTGGGTAAAGGAGTTGACCACGGCAATAACCGGACGCGACATCTGCTCCTCACTGCGCCCATTGGCTCGCCACAGCGCCCGGGCTCCGGCCATGTGCCTGCCTTCCGTGCTGGTGGCACTGCGCAATTTCTGCTTCATACCTGCTCCATTGTATTGTCAATAAATTCTTGCTTGAATTTTTCTGCCGATCCAAGATGAGATTGAAAGATATGCCTGAACCACAGTATTCTATCCCGGGAACAGCCATGCGACAACAGGAGATTAACTACTGGATCACCTCCATGCTCAACTAGCATGAGCGGGTTTCCGACCTCAACCTGGCAGTGGAGAAAGGCCTGCAGGTAGAAAGTGACGGCGTGCTGGTGCCGGTTGACGCCACCCCGGAAGTTGGAGACTCCAATCCCATCCTTCAAGACCTTCCAGCCTTCCCCCAGCTTCTCCTTAAATGGCAGAAGAACACAACGGCCTAATCCTGATCACCGGCGCCACCGGAACCGGCAAAACCACTTCAATGGCCGCCATTTTAAACAGCATCAACGAACAGCGGGACATCCATATTATTCATCGAATATGTGCATCCGCACAAACGCGCCACCTTCAACCAGCGAGAGATGGGCGAAGATTTCGATACCTTTCAAGTGGCCTGCGCGCAGCCCTGCGCCAGGCGCCTAAGCTTATTCTGGTGGGTGAAATTCGGGACCGGGAGACGATTGAAATTATGCTCACTGCCGCGGGAACCGGCCATTTAGCCTTCTCCTCCCTGCACACCATTGATACCGGCCAAACCATCAACCGTATCCTCGGCATGTTTGAGACCAATGAACAGCCGCAGATCCATAACCGCCTGGCCGATACCATCCGCTGGATTGTCAGCCAGCGGCTCTTGCCCAAAGTCGGCAACGGACGGTGGCGGCCATGGAGGTGTGCACACCAGCCTGCGGGTGCGCGACCTCATCATCAAGGGCGAATCCGAGGACAAAACCTATTGCAACGTGGTTAAGGAGGGCGCAACCCGCAATATGCGCACCTTTGACCAACACTTAGCAAACTGCCTCCAGGGGCTATACTGCAACTCAAATAACCGAAATGCAGCGTTGTGCTTGACCTTGCAAGGCAGCAGCTCAACCACAACCAACCCCAAAAACGGCTGGCCCAGCCAAGGTGCAACCACCGCCGCTACCACCCCTGGACTGGCTGACATCAGGTGGAGTAACTGGTACCGACAAGGTGGAGGACGTACCCATGGCGTTGGTAACCTGCCCCGCTGGCCCGGACCGTGATACTATCCAGGAGAACCTGCAGACTTTCGGTTACCAGATGCTCAGCACCGACAACATACAGGAGGCGCAGGAACGCATGCTCTTTGTCCGCTTTGCCTGCATTGCCTACCAGGCCGACATGCACGGCAGCCTCAACACCTCACCTTTCCATGCCACCATGTGCTCCATGGCCATGGAGCACCGTCGCCACACCTTCTACATCCTTACCGGGACAGCCTGCATACCCTGTACGACCCCGAAGCCCTGGCACTCAGTGCCAACTTGACCGTCAACAGCAAGGATCTGCCAAAGCTCCTGGTGGTGTGGCGCAAGGCATTTCAATCATATGAGGAGTTGTTTAGTCCTCTCCTGGAAAAATTGGGGGTCCACAAATAAAAACAAAAAAAGCTGACCAGAAGCCCGTGACCCTACAAATTCGCCACCATTTTTTATTCCACCTCCCACAGAGTCTTGCCGGCATGCGCCACCAGTGTGATTGTTTCGGCAAAACCAAGAAACAGTTGTTTTCACGTTCACAATCTGGTAAATAAGCGTTCTATTGTGCTGAGGCAGGGTTCTAGCCTCTTTTTTTTTAACCTTTTCCCAGGCTGACAGTGATCACCACAGGAACTTCCATGACACGAAACGAAATTCAACCCGGCATGGCGACCGACGACAACGCCTTTGAAGATATCAGTTTTGCCGAGCTTTTTGAGCAGGACGACAACAATACAGTCATCAATGTGGGCGAGGTGGCGCTCGGTACCGTGGTAGGACTTGCCGGCGATGCCGTCCTTATTGATGTGGGTGACAAGGCGGAGAGTTACATTCCCCTGACCGAATTCCGGCATGAAGATCCGGACAGGGAGATAGTTATTGGTGATCAGTTTGAGGTTTTCATAGAAAAACGCAAGGAAGAAGGCGGCCTGCTGCTCTCCCGGGAAAAGGCCATTGCCATCAAAGTTTGGGAAGAGATTGCCCGCATCCAAGAGGAAGACGGCACCATCGAGGGACGCATCGACAGCCGGGTCAAGGGCGGTATGTCGGTGGATATTGGCGTTCCTGCCTTCCTCCCCTATTCACAGATTGATCTGCGTCCGGTGAAGGATCTGGATGCCCTTATCGGCGAAGTCTATGCCTTCAAGGTTTTGAAATTTAACCGCAAGCGCAACAATGTGGTCATCTCACGTCGTGTGATCCTCGAGGAAGAGCGCGCCGCCCTGCGTGACCAGATGCGCAACACGCTCAGCGAAGGACAAATCATCCGCGGCGCCATCACCAACATCACCGACTATGGCCTGTTTATCGATTTGGGTGGCATGGATGGCCTTTGCCACATCACCGATCTGTCCTGGGGCAGGGTTTCTCATCCCTCCAAACTCTACAACGTGGGTGAGGAGCTTGAAGTCAAAATCCTGAAATACGATAAGGATTCCAACCGTATTTCCCTGGGTGTCAAGCAGCTCAAAGCCGACCCATGGGAACAGGTTCCGGAGCTGTACGCTCCCGGTGCGCGGGTTCCCGGTAAGGTGGTCTCCATCACCGATTATGGTGCCTTTGTCGAACTGGAAGAAGGCGTGGAAGGTCTGGTGCACATCTCTGAGATGAGCTGGTCGAAAAAACCCAAACATCCTTCCAAGATTGTGGGCGTAGGTGATGCTATTGAAGTGCAAGTGCTCAAGGTAGAGGCCGACACCAAACGCATTTCCCTGGGCATGAAGCAGCTCTTGCCCAATCCTTGGGATGTGGTTGAGGAGAGCTATCCCGTGGGCGCCATCATTGAAGGAAAAATCAAAAACATCACAGATTTCGGCATTTTCATCGGCATAGAAGAAGGCATTGACGGCCTGATTCATGTGTCTGATCTCTCTTGGACGGAGCGCATTAAACATCCTTCTGAGAAGTATGCCAAGGGCGAGACCATACAGGCAGTTGTGCTGAAGATCGACAAGGAAAACGAACGTTTCTCCCTGGGCGTCAAGCAATTGGAGCCCGATCCGTGGCAGGCGGCGGTAACCAACTATCCGATTGGTTCCACAGTGGAAGGCAGCATTACTAATGTGACGGACTTCGGCATTTTTGTTCAACTGGAAGAAGGTATTGAAGGCTTGGTGCATGTTTCCGAGATCTCCAAGGATAAAGTCAAGACTCCGGTAGATATGTTCAAGGTGGGAGACAACCTCCAGGCCATGGTGATCAACGTATCCGCAGATGATCGTAAAATTGGGCTTTCCATCAAGGCCCTGCAGGAAAAAGAAGACAATAACGGAGTTGTCCCCGAAGAATACATGCCCAAAGCCCAAGAGGGTCCTTCAACATTGGGCGACCTACTAAAGGCCGCTGCCGAAGAAAACTCTCAAAAATAGACAATACCAGCCTGGCAGGAGAAATTCGTACTGCTGCCAGGCGTAGTTTGCCAACAGACGCAGTCGCACAAGGCCTTAATGGTTGTACTGCGGCATCGTAAAGGAAGAGAGCATGTTAAAGCGTGAACTGGTTAATGAAGTCTCCCAGCGGCTCGGAGATTATTACAAACAGGATTTAGCCCAGGCTGTGGATATCATCCTTGAGGAAATCTCCCAGGCACTGATCGAGGAACGACGGGTGGAGATTCGCGGCTTCGGCAGCTTTTCAGTGCGTAGCCGCAAACCACGCACGACCAAAAACCCCAAGACCGGCAAAATGATGCACATTCCGGAGAGAAAAACGCTGCATTTCACCATGAGCAAGTCGCTCAAAGAGGTGCTCATCAATAACAATGCTGAGTGATTGGGTATAAAACACCGTTCAGATCAGACCGGCTTCTTTTAAAAGAAGCCGGTTTTTTTGTTAAAAGATGCTCTTGTGCGATGATCTGGAGTCGAATCCAAAATCGGTTCACAAAGCCGGGCCAAACCAGCTGCTGTCTCCCTTGCCCTGGCGCAGGATCTGGGGTGTTTCTTCCAAAAGTGAAATCACCGTTGAAGGCTCAGGCACTATCTCACCACCATCGATGATCAAATCAACCTGCCTGCCAAAACGGTCCTCAGCATCCATGGCGCTTCGCACCAGCTCTTCCGTCTCCTCGGTCTGGGCGCTGGTGTTCAGTATCGGGTTGCCCAGAGCCTCAATCAGGGCCAGGCAAATGGGATAATCCGGCACCCGAATGCCGACTGTTTTCTGTCGGGTCAGCATAATTTTCGGCACCAGTTTCGTTCCTGACAAAACAAAGGTATATGGGCCTGGCAGACATTTACGCATGACCCGGTAGGCGCTGTTGCCCACATGGCCGTAGCTGCTGATATTGGTGAGCGAGGCGCACATGAAACTGAAGGGTTTATCCTTGGGGCGCTGCTTGATCTGGTAGATTCGCTTCACCGCCTTCTGGTTAAAAATATCGCAGCCGATTCCGTACATGGTATCAGTCGGGTAGCAAATAACCCCCCCAAAGCGCAAAGCTTCCACCACCTGCTCAATCAAGCGCGCTTGTGGATTGATGGGGTTGATTTCAATAATTTTTGCCATTCCCTGCCCTCCTTCATAATGCGCAGAAGCGGTTCCACCCCCATCCTGTCCAACTCTCACCGCCAGCTTTGCCGTGGGGTAATTAAGAAACACGCATAGTACCCCCTCAAGTGAAAAAGAAAAAGCTTTGTTCCTCCCCAGAGGAAGCAGTGGTATTTTCTTTTCTCCGTGAACATGATAGTATATGCGTTTATTACATTGTCAGCAGGCAGGGCATTCCCGAATGCCTGCGCCACTGCCGGCAACGAACAGCAACGCCGCCATTTCATCTCACAGAGGAGAAGCTCCTTTTATGACTCCCAACCAAATACCCATGGCACTCACCTTCGATGATGTCCTCTTAGTGCCGGGGGCTTCGGCCATCCTACCCTCCCAGGTTGATCTCACCACCAGGCTTACCCAAAGCATCGAATTACGAGCACCGCTTTTGAGCGCCGCCATGGACACAGTTACCGAGCACCAGACTGCTATTGCCATGGCCAGAGAGGGTGGTATCGGCATTATCCACAAGAATATGAGTATTGATGCACAGGCACGCGAGGTGGAGCGGGTTAAAAAATCAGAATCCGGCATGATCGTTGATCCGATCACTGTCACCCGCAACCAGAGTGTGGCCGAGGTACAGGAAATCATGGCCACCTACCGTATCTCAGGTCTGCCGGTGCTGGATGGCGACAAGTTGGTGGGCATTGTCACCAACCGCGATCTGCGCTTTGTTTCCGACCCGGATTTACGGGTCAACGATGTCATGACCAGCAAAAATCTGGTGACCGCTCCCGAGGGTATTGATCAGGCACACTCAAAGGCGCTCCTGCACGAACACCGCATTGAAAAATTGCTGGTAGTAGACGAAGCGGGCCGTCTTAAAGGCCTGATCACCATAAAAGATATCGAAAAGGTTCGGCAGTATCCCAACTCAGCTAAGGACAGCATGGGCCGTCTGCTTGCTGGTGCGGCCATTGGCGTTGGCCCGGAAATGCTGGCTCGCACAGCGGCGTTGGTTGATGCCAAGGTGGATGTGGTGGTACTCGATTCCGCCCACGGCCACTCGGCTGGTATCCTGCGGGCAGTGCAGGAAGTGAAGGCTGCCTATCCCGACCTGCAGCTTGTCGCTGGTAATGTGGCCACGGGTGAAGGTGCCGCCGCCCTGATTGCTTCTGGCGCGGATGCGGTCAAGGTAGGGGTTGGGCCGGGCTCAATCTGTACCACCCGCATTGTAGCAGGCGTAGGTGTGCCCCAGTTGACCGCCTTGCAGGACTGCGTGCGGGCTGCAGCCACTAAAGGCATCCCAATCGTTGCCGATGGCGGCATCAAATTTTCCGGCGATATCTGCAAGGCCATCGGAGTTGGCGCCAACACCGTTATGGTGGGCTCGCTCTTTGCTGGCACCGATGAGACCCCCGGGGAGACTTTCCTGTATCAGGGCCGCAAGTACAAGGGTTACCGCGGTATGGGTTCCATCGGCGCCATGAAGGAAGGCTCCAGTGACCGCTATTTCCAGGGCAGCAACAGCAGCAAGCTTGTGCCGGAGGGCATTGAGGGCAAGGTACCGTATCGCGGTCCCATTGCCGAGGTCATCTACCAGCTACTGGGTGGCCTACGCTCCGGCATGGGCTATACTGGAGCCGCTACCATCGCGGAACTGCAGACCAAGGCCCGCTTCGTACAGATATCCACCGCCGGTCTCAGGGAATCCCATGTACACGATGTGATTATCACCCGGGAAGCGCCCAACTACCGCACCGAAGGACTTTAACAGCCACAATGCCCAATCTGGAAAGCCATGGCCACACATACTCAAAAAATCATCATCCTTGACTTCGGCTCCCAAACCACCCAGCTCATAGCCAGGCGGATTCGTGAACAGAAGGTCTACAGTGAAATCCATCCATATACCCTGCCCTTGGAGCAACTGCAGGCCATGCAGCCCAGCGGCATTATTCTTTCCGGCGGGCCGGCCAGCGTCTACGATGCGGATGCCCCCTTGAGCGACCCTGGCCTGTTTGAGCTTGGCTTGCCGGTATTGGGCATCTGCTATGGCGCTCAGTTGATGACCCATCAGCTGGGCGGAACAGTTGAGCGAGCAGAGAAACGAGAATTCGGCAAGGCCGAACTGCGTATTGAAAAGGCCGAGCCTATTTTTTCGGGGCTTGCGGCTGCTCCGGCGCTGCACCAGGTATGGATGAGTCATGGTGATCGCATCGCAACCCCTGCACCCGGCTTTGTTGTCAGCGCAACCAGCGCCCATTCTCCTGCAGCTGCCCTGCAGCACATGGACAAACCTTTTTTCGCGGTCCAGTTCCACCCGGAAGTAGCCCACACCACCATCGGCATTGATGTCTTGCGCAACTTCATCTTCAATCTCTGCGACTGTGTACCGAACTGGACCATCAGCTCTTTCATCGATAGCACCATAGCCTCCATCCGCACCCAAGTTGGCGATGGCCAGGTGCTCTGCGCCCTGTCGGGTGGGGTGGACTCTTCAGTCACCGCTGCCCTGGTACATCGCGCCATCGGCGAACAGCTCACCTGCATCCATGTAAACAACGGCCTGATGCGCAGCGGCGAATCCGATGCGGTCATCCGGTTTTTCCGCGGGCAAAGCACTTTTCACCTGATCGACGTTGATGCCACCGATTTTTTCCTTGAGCGCCTCAAAGGCATCACCGAGCCAGAGGAAAAGCGCAAACGTATCGGCTACGGCTTTATTGAAATTTTTGAACAAGAAGCCAAAAAACTGGGCGAAGTAAGTTATTTGGCCCAGGGCACGCTCTACCCGGATGTGATTGAATCGGTTGTTTTCCGCGGCAAGGCTCCAATTAAGTCACACCACAATGTTGGTGGATTGCCCGAACGCATGCACCTGGCTTTGATCGAGCCTCTACGTGAACTCTTCAAGGATGAGGTGCGCCTCCTGGGCCTGGAATTGGGCCTGCCCAGGGAAGCCGTGTTCCGGCAACCCTTTCCGGGGCCTGGTTTGGGCATCCGCATCATGGGTGAAATCACTGCCCAGCGGCTGCACGTACTCAGGCAGGCAGATGTAATCGTGCTTGAGGAGATGAAAGCATCCGGCTGGTATGACAAGGTCTGGCAGTCTTTTGCGGTATTGCTGCCTATCCAGACCGTCGGAGTTATGGGCGATGGCCGCACCTACGAACATGTGATTGCCCTGCGTGCCGTTGACAGCAGAGACGCCATGACCGCTGATTGGTCGCAACTACCCTACGAACTACTCGGCCGCATTTCAAACCGCATTATCAGCGAAGTACGCGGAGTGAACCGAGTGGTCTACGATATTTCCTCGAAGCCGCCAGCCACGATCGAATGGGAGTAAAACACCCGCCACCTTCGCGTGAGCAGCCGGCTTGCAGGATCTCCTTTTTCGCCGCCTGTAGCGGCACATGGTACGAATAGAACAGATGCTCAAAACAGCCATCTATGTAGATGCAGAAAATATCAAAATGAGCGGCGGCTTCGGCATGCGTTACGACGTACTGGTGGATCTCGCCAACAGTGGCAACTCCACCATGCTGCGTGCCAACTGCTACCTGGCCGAAGACCATGAGCGCATCAAAAACGATTCCGATTACCGCCAGAAGATATATACCTATCACAACATCCTCAGGCAATGCGGTTTTCGCATCATTAAAAAATATGTGCGCCGCTACAAGGATGAGGAGGGCAATATCACCACCAAGGCCAATTCCGACATGGATTTGGCCATTGACGCCCTGCTGCAGGCAAGAAATCTTGACCGCATTATCCTGCTTACTGGTGATGGTGACTTCATCCGCCTGATTCCAGCCCTGCAGGATCAGGGTGTCCGCGTAGAGGTTATTGGCTTTAACAATGTAGCCAAAGAACTGCGCGAAGCCGCGGACTCCTTCATCTCCGGCTTTCTTATCCCGGGACTGCTCCCTTTTGCAGACAGCGCCCGTGATGAAGAAGGGTGGCTGCGTGGCATAGTTTCCAACTACAATACCGAACGCGGCTTCGGTTTTTTCCGCTATTATCGCCTTGACGGCAATGGTCTACATCCGGAAAGCGTTTTTTTTCACAACTCCCAATCCACCCTACATTCAGAGCACTATTTTCAAGAACAGCACCGTGTCTTTGAATTCCGCATTATGGAAAACCCCGCGAGCTGCGATCGCACTGAGGCCAGGGAAATCCGCCTGCTGCGGGAGAATTGAAATGCATTGCTGTCTGCACGAAGACAGGGGGCAATCATGACCAGCACGCAACCGCTCCTGTTAGCCGGTGATATAGGCGCGACTAAAACAACTCTGGCTCTGTACTCGTCCGCAGCTGTGGCCCAGCCCGGCAAGCAGCCCCACAGTGAAGAAACTTTCCAAAACAGGAATTTTACCTGCTTTGATGATGTCCTTGCAGTCTTTCTCGGTCCAGGTGGGCTGATTCCACCCTATGCCTGCATCGGTATTGCAGGGCCGGTATTAAACGACAAGGCCACCATGACGAATCTGAGCTGGCAACTCGATGCCAGAGCGCTTGAAAAACGACACGGTTTCATCCGGGTACACCTGATCAACGACTTGGTAGCAACAGCGGTGGGTATCCCCTTATTGGGCAGCCGCGATCTCAGCAGCATCAATACTGGCAAACCGCCCGATGCCGGCGCACTGGCCGTGCTTGCGCCAGGGACCGGGCTAGGTCAGGCCTTTCTCATCCCCCATGGTAACGACTATCTACCCTGCCCATCAGAGGGTGGTCATGCAACCTTTGCTCCCAGAAACGACGATCAGCTTGACCTTTTAGATTTTATGCGACAGCGACAAAGACACGTCTCGGTGGAGCAGGTTTGCTCTGGCTTGGCGGTGCCAGATTTGTTCGCATTTATGAGTACCCGCCATACAGTGCCAGAATGGCTCAACCATGAGGTGGAGCAGGCGGAGGACCCCACCCCGATCATTATTGAGGCAGCGCGACGGGCGGTGGAAGGGAAGAGGGTTTGCGGTGTGGCAGTGCACACCGTTCAACTCCTCTGCGATATTCTTGCGGATGAAGCGGCCAATCTGGTGTTAAAAACCATGGCCCTGGGTGGAATCTATCTGGGCGGCGGCCTCGCGCCGCGCCTGCAGCCCTTTCTTCAGCCGGAGCGCTTCATGCGCATCTTCAGCCGGGATTACAGTTCCAGCATGCTGACTCACACGCCTGTTTACATCATCAAAAACAGACAAACTGCGCTTCTGGGCGCGGGCGAATACGGTCGGCGCGCCCTGATCCGCGTCCAAACAGGCGACCCCACAATTCCCAGCCAAACTTAAGCCTGCATATACCGGACTGGATCAAGACAATGCATCAAGTAGGCGTACAGGAAGAACTCCAGGGGAGCATGCGCTAAAGCCAACGCCAACACAAAGAGCGTGTGCTGTGGCACTGTGGAAAAGGCGCAAATTAACGAAGTGCTGCTAAGCCGCCTTCTGTCCCCCGTCAAAAGTCACCTGGTTCACAGCCTCGAGCAAATTGCCCTCAAGGCTGCTTTCGGCTGCACGCAGGACCTTCCCCGCCAGTATTCCGCCCGGGGTGGTCAAGGATTCATTACCTAGAATCAGGGTCATCACCTCGCTCCCCGTCAACTGTTCTGCACTGGTTACCGGCATAACCATGTCTATATTATCATGGCTCTGTTGTAAAATCTGGCCCGAAATGAGCACGGCCACGATTTGTTCAATGTCGCGTGGCCGTGATGCCGGCAGGCTTTCCTGGAGGAGATGGATGGTACTGGGGATACGGCGAGAAAAATTATGGTAGACAATGGTCAGAATATCAAAGGCGAGTTGTAGTTGCCGCTGTGGTGAGAGTTCGCGGGTCACGGAACTGTACAGGTTACGATACTGGATGGCGTGGGTGAGCGAAGCTCCGAGCAATATAAAAATAATACCTAAATTCAGACAGATTAAAATCAAGGGTATGGTGGCAAAGGAGCCGTAAATGGCGTTGTACTTGGACACCCCAATCTGCAGGACAATATAGAGACGCTGGAAGATAAACCAGAAAAGGGTGGCAAACACAGCACCGGCCAAAGCGGCGCTGGTTTTGACCTTAGCGCTGGGGAAAAATATGTACATACCCATCAGGCTGAGTGCGATAAAACAAAAGGTGCTCAACTTCACCAGCAGAGCCAGCATCCAGGAACTGGGTATGAGCTGTTCAAGATGGCCCATGAGCTGATCACTGGCCAGCATGGCGTCGACGGCTACGGCAATGTTGAGCGACAGCGGCAGCACGATAACCAGGGCCAGATAATCCATGAATCTACGGAGCATGGACCGCCGCTGCTGACTATGCCAGATAGCGTTCATGGCTTCCTCAATGGAGGAGAGTACCAAGATGAAAATGGTGAGTAAGCCGAGAACGCCGATCAGCCCCAGGGCGGCGAAATTAGTTTTATCCACGTACTCGAAGACCAGATCCAGCCCTCTGTGCAAATAGCCTTCATCTGCAGCACCCTCTTCCAGACTCCGCTGCCTTGATTCTGATTCCGCTGTAGCATCGCCTATACCCGGCAAACGGGCAAGCCCTTCTGCCGTTGTTCCATTTACTGCAGAAGAGGGCGGTTCCAACTGGTCAACCAGGCGGATAAGCACCTCTTTGATATGCGCATCACTGCCAACTCCCTTCATAATGGCAGTGCTGAGCGCCAGGGCCGGTACCATTGCAAGGGCCAAACTATAGGTGAGAGCAGCTGCGCGGATATGGATGTTGGTGCGAAAAAATTCCCGCTGCATTATGAGCAATACCCGCAAAAAGCTCCGCAACCAACCCGAGACACGGGATGGAGCTGGCTTCTCGTTGAAGACCCAATCATACAGGCGGAGCCAGATAGAGGTACGCGGTGCGGAAATAAACCTAGACACGGGAAGGCCCTGGATGAGGGTGACCTGCGCTGGCAACGGCCTGATTGTTCAAGTCCTCAAAAGGAGGCCACTATATCTGAGACGCCGCAAGCTGAAACGATGTGGCCAAAAAATCCGTCGCAGACGGAAATTTTTCACTTATCCACAAGACGCGAAGCATATAGTTCGCGCTTGCGGATGGCCTCGGCCTTGATGCGGTCCAGCAATTCAGCCAACACCGGTTTGATGTGTTCGCGCAGATCACCGGCAACGATGATAAAAAGAAGATCGTCACCCGGCACAAACCTGCCCGAACGAGCTTCAACCACAATCTCGTAGATACCGGGATATTGCAGATACTGCTGTCGCAACGCTTCGATCTTTCCGTGATCCACTTCCGTTTCCAGACCGATAACCGTGCGCCCTTCCTGACGGGACCAGTTACGTACCGTGCCGTTGTGAATCAGCAACATACCGACCCGGTCATTGAAATCAGGTCGCTTTTTCAGCTCAGCGATAGTTTGAGATATGTCCATAAAATACTCCCTTAAAAAATCTTAAGGCCGTCTAACCGGTACCACGAGCCTGTCACCAACGCGCACCGGATTATGTGGTCCCTTGTTGTTGGCCACAAGAATCGCTTCCTTGCTGATACCGAAGCGTCGGGCAATGCCGGTGAGGGTATCGCCCCGTTCCACCGTATAGTGATGGAATTTAAGCACATCGGACTTTTTGTCCTTTGCAGATTCAAGCCGTGGCTGTGGTGCTGCGGCCACAATGCGCTGAGCTTGCCTGGGCGCTGGACTGGGTTTTTTGGCCTGCTGCCGCAGATTGTTGACGGTGGGCACGCGAACCAGAAAATTCGCCGGCACCTTGCGATCACCACGGAGCACCGGCGTCTGCAAGGCGGGATTCAGACGGATGAATTCTGCCTTGTCCAGTTGGTGTCTGGCCTGCAGCTTACTGACCGAAGTCTCTTCCTGCAAACGGTAGGTGCGGGTAGAATCTGGTTTATCCATAGGCAGGGAGCTGTTCTCCATACGTTTTGCTACCCGCATGGCCGCCAAAAAACTGGAATAAAAATTGCGTGAGGCAAACTTGAAGTAACCCTGGCTGTAATCTTGAAAAATCGCTTCATAAGTACCGTGGGCACGCTGGGCGCGCACCATGCCAGCCCGACCATAATTGTAGGCGGTCAGAGCCAGGGGCCAGTTTTCCAGAACCTCATAGTTTCTTTTCAACAGCTGGGCCGCTGCCCTGGTGGAAACATACGGATCAAAACGCTCGTCCACCAGAGAGTTAATAATCATATACTCTTTGCCGGTGGGGCGGGTAAACTGCCACATGCCATAGGCCCCCGCCTTGCTCCCGGCACCGGGATGAAAAGATGATTCCACATGCGGTAGATAGGCCAGTTCCTGGGGCAAATTTGCGGCGGCCAGCACACTGCGGATGTACGGCATATACTTACCGGAGCGAATGACGCCTTCATAAAAACGGTCTTTTTGGCCGAGTTGAACTCGTAGGGTTTCCTTGGCCTTGCGGTAGGCCGACCTTGGCTCCCCAGCGAACATCTGCGCGATCTGTTGCTCCTTCTGGGTGCGGGGAGCAGTGCCCGCCGCCAAGGCATCAAAAAAGGCATTAAGCCTGTCCTTGGCCTGGTTGGTGCGCAGTTCATTGATGCGCTTGGCCATGGGCATGTCCCGATCCACCAGTTCAACCACGGCATACACCCTGCTGAGATCGGCCGAATCGTGCAAAACTGCCTGCTTGGTGGTATATCGGCTATAAATATCTTCCCAAAAGAGCACATTGGGTCGGATGCTGGGATAGAGCGGGAAAGGTTCGCCGGTGCCGGCGGCAAGCTGTGCCGGTAATGCAGCAAGACCTGCGACAATCAGCACGGCCAGGCAAAGCACACACCGCAGCCAACGCAACAGCACTGTAGTGAAAGGCGGCGGCGCATTCGCCATCCTGTTAGCAAAGCTTATTTTGGCCATTATGGCGCAACCCTGGTAAATATCATGCACATGCCGATTATAGGAACACTTGGCTATATCCTTTCTCCGTCTGGTGATGAAACCCTACTGGTGCATCGCACTGCCCGGGCCTCTGACCAACATTTAGGTAAATATAACGGGTTGGGTGGAAAAATGGAAGCCGATGAGGATGTTTTCACCTGCATGGAGCGGGAGATTCTGGAAGAAAGCGGCCTTGTCTGCTTGAACATGCAACTGCGCGGCACGATCAACTGGACCGGTTTTGGCCCGACAGGTGAAGACTGGCTGGGATTTATCTTTCTCGTTACCGCTTTTTCAGGGGCACCCTTTACCCGCAATCAGGAGGGTGAGCTCCTTTGGTATCCGGTGACCAAGCTATTGGATCTTTCTATGTGGGAAGGCGATCGGTATTTCCTCCCCCTGGTCTTCGACCAGGATCCACGTCCGTTCCACGGATACATGCCCTACCAAAATGGCAAACCACTTTCGTGGACCTATCGACGCTAAAAAATGCATACATGGCATGGTGACCTGTCCGAGGGGCGTAATGGTCTTGCGAGCTTTTCCATGACTCTGGTATAGTCTTATGCCAATGCTCTTCGCAGATACTGCACTTTAGAGGGCAGACGTTGGGAAAACGCCATCACCAAAAAGAAGAGGCGTTATGGAACATCGTGCCGACCTGGCCCGTTTAGAAAAATGCATTGACACCTTGCTCAACCAGCATGCTCAGCTGAAAGCGGATTACCTTACCCTGCAGCGCAGCCTGCAGGAGCGGGACGCCGAAGTGAAGGGACTTAAAAGAGAGGTGGAACAGCTTCTGGCTGAACGTGAAGAAGTAGGAGGACGTGTGATACAACTGCTCGGCCGCATTGAGCGCTGGCAGCAGGTAGCAGGTGATGCTCCTGCTGACAGCGTCCATGATGGAGGCAATGCGCAGAAAGAAACGCTGGGCAACGATGTCGACTAGAATTAAAGCGGGGTAAGCCTGCATGGAGGAGCGACGTATTACCTTCCAGCTCTTTGGCCAGGAATTCAGCTTTTTCAGCGATGCCCCGGATGAAGAAATTGAACAGGTCGTTGCCCTGCTTCAAGAAGTGTTCGCCGATCAGGGAGGGGCAAACCGCAGCACAGTGCCCTCGACAACGCTTTTGGTATTCGGCTGTCTGCGCGTTGCCGCCAAGCTGGTTCAGGAGCGCCAATGGCATCAGAGGTTCAGGATAGCACAGGAACGCACTATCGGCACAATGATTGACAAGGTCGTCTCTCATCTGGACTAATACGGGAAAAAGAGTATAATTGTAAACAGAGCAAAAGTAGAGAACATCCCTGCTCTGTTGGTGATCAGTTAAATATTAAGCCAACTCTTAATGATAGGGTAGCCTTGCCGTTGAACGATGGAAAGCCCTTAGGCTTACCAGACCCCAACCTTGGATCTGCCCACCTAATGTAATTAGGTTTAATCATTTTGCTGACACGGCAGCGCGGGGCTTTTTTTGTACATTGAGCAACACCAGGTGGTGTTCGAAGGAACGGGCGCAGCTTTCGAGTCGTATTCGGCTTTTTCAGATACAATGTCCTGCTCTCAACCTGGCTGAGTACACAGCCTCTTTGCAGGCAGACCTTTCCTGTTGCAGGAGGAGGTACTGACAATCCTGTCTGAACCCCTTGACACTTGAAATAAGGATCTTTTTTTCATAGCCGCCTGAATGCTTGATGGGTTTCCTAAAGGACTCACGGCATTTTCAGGCTGATCATGGCAAAATGTCCATAGCACCGGCTACCCCGGACCTTTCCCGATTCCGCCACCAGAACTGCATCAGTTCTTGCGTGGTCTTTTTTATATATAGCGCGAAAGGTGAACAATCATGGAATTCAACGGCATAACCTTGCTTTTGATCAGCCTGGCTCTGGTAGCAGGCTTGATTGTAGGGATTGTATTGCGGAAAAAACTGGTGGAGGGCAATCAAGAAAACATCGCCCTGCAAGGGCGGCAGATCATTGAAAATTCGATCAATGAGGCCGAACAAATAAAAAAAGCTGCAGTGCTCCAAGCCAAAGAGGAAGCCTTGCACCTCAAACAGGACGCAGCCAAGGAAATCAAGCTTAACTGGCAGGAACTCAAGGAAGAACAGAGACGGCTCAACCGCAAATCCGATGAAGTACAACGCGACAGTGATCTGCTGGAAGACCGCCTCAATACGCTGGAGCAGCGTCAGGCCAAACTTGAGGAGCACGAAACCCTCGTTGTAGACAAAGGCAGAGAACTCGATGAACTACTGGAGGCGCAGCGCTACAAGCTGGAAAGCATTGCCGGTATCACCCAGGAAGACGCCAAAAAGCAACTGATGGAGGCTATTGAGGACGAGGCCCGTATGGACAGTGCCAAACGCCTGATCCGCATCGAAAACGACATGAAGCTTGAGGCCGACCGCAAGGGGAAAAACATTCTCTCCCTGGCCATCGCCCGCTATGCCGGTGACTATGTCGCCGACAAGACGGTATCCGTAGTGCCCCTGCCAAACGAAGAAATGAAGGGCCGCATCATCGGCCGTGAAGGCCGCAATATCCGGGCAATCGAAGCAGCAACTGGCATTGATCTAATTATCGACGACACCCCTGAAGCCGTGATCCTCTCCGGATTCAATCCCATTCGCCGGGAAGTGGCCCGCATGGCGCTCGAGCAACTCATTACCGACGGCCGCATCCACCCCGCCCGCATCGAAGAGGTGGTCAAAAAAGTTACTGAGGAAATCGAGATCGGTATCCGGGAATCCGGTGAACAGGCTACCTTTGACGTGGGCACCCACGGCATGCATCCCGAACTTATCAACCTGATCGGCCGTCTCAAGTACCGCACCAGCTACGGCCAGAATATCCTTCAACATTCTCTGGAAGTGTCTTTTCTCTGTGGTATCATGGCCGCCGAACTCGGGGTGGACGAGCGAAAAGCCAAACGCGCTGGCCTCCTGCACGATATCGGCAAGGCTGTAGACCACGAGGTGGAAGGTTCGCACGCTATTATTGGCCGCGACCTTGCCCGCAAATATGGAGAGGCAGAAGATGTTGTCTATGCCATCGGTGCCCACCACGAAGATCAGCCGCCCAAAGGCGTACTTGATGTACTGGTGCAGTCAGCCGATGCCCTTTCAGGCGCACGCCCCGGTGCACGTAAAGAAATGTTGCAAAGCTATGTAAAACGACTGGAAGACTTGGAAAATATTGCCAACAACTTTTCCGGAGTTGAAAAATCCTATGCCATCCAGGCTGGCCGCGACCTGCGCATTATCGTAGATAGCCAGAAAGTCCGCGATGAAGATGCAATCCTGCTCAGCCGCGACATTGCCAAGGCGGTCGAGGAACAGTTGTCTTACCCCGGCCAGATTCGTATAACCGTTATCCGCGAAACACGCTCCGTCGAATACGCCAAATAGAGGAACAGATGCAAACTGTAGCAGAACAGATAGCCCTGATCGAGCGGGGTACCGTTGATTTCCATACCAGGGAAGATTTGGCCAAAAAACTGGAACGCTCCATTGCCACAAATGTGCCCCTGCAAATCAAAGCTGGTTTTGACCCGACCGCACCGGATCTGCACCTTGGCCACACAGTGCTCATTCAAAAACTGCGACATTTTCAGCGGCTGGGACACACTGTCAACTTCCTCATTGGCGACTTTACCGCAACCATTGGCGATCCCACCGGGAAATCCGAGACCAGACCTCCCTTGACCAGGGAGGATGTGCTTGCCAATGCGGAAACCTACAAGGAGCAGGTCTTCAAGATCCTGGACCCGGAAAAAACGGTGGTTTCCTTCAACTCAAGCTGGCTGAGCCAGCTCACCCCTTACGAAATCATCCGTCTGGCCTCGCAGCTGACGGTGGCGCGTATGCTTGAGCGGGATGATTTCAAGAAACGTTATGAGTCCAACCGGCCCATTTCCGTGCATGAATTTCTCTACCCGCTCATTCAGGGCTATGACTCTGTCGCGCTCAAGGCCGACGTAGAGGTGGGCGGCACAGATCAGCTCTTCAACCTGCTCATGGGCCGGGATTTGCAACGCAGTTGGGGGCAAGAAGCACAGGTGGTCCTCACTACCCCGCTCTTGGAAGGACTGGACGGGGTCAACAAAATGAGCAAATCCCTGGGCAACTACATTGGCATTTCCGAGGAACCAGACAGCATCTTTGGCAAGATCATGTCGGTGAGTGATGTGCTGATGTTCCGCTACTACGAACTGCTGAGCGACCTGTCCCTTGCGGAGATTGCAGATCTCAAGCAGAAAGTTGACACAGGTGAGGTGCATCCCAAAGACGCCAAGGTGCAACTGGCCAAGGAAATGGTCGCACGCTTCCACAGCGCCGCTGATGCCGATGCTGCCCAGCGCAACTTTGACCAGGTTTTTGCCAGAGGCGAATTACCGGAAGAAATCGACGAGGTCGAACTTGCCACAGCCAGCGACACCATCTGGGTGCCCAAACTGCTGCACGAGGCGGGCCTGGTTAAATCCTCTTCCGAAGGCAGGCGTATGATTGAACAGCAGGCGGTTAGCATTGATGGGGCAAAGATCACCGATATTGAAGCCAATGTGCCCACGTTAGAGCCTGTGCTGCTTCAGGTGGGCAAGCGCCGCTTCTGCCGGGTTCACTTTACCCGCTGATTCAAGCTCCATACAAAGCACTTTTTGTGCCGGCTTTGGCAAATGTTTTCTAAGTGCTGCAACGTACGTCTGCGTCGCTTTTGCCTGGCCCTCCTTGGCGCATCTTTTAAATCTGGAACTGAATAATTCTTTTTTTGTTCATTGCGCAGCTAGCGGCGGTCATGCAGCAGGGGACGACCTTATTCTTTGGCACGCTTGCCATCCAACCGCCACTCCTGCTTGCTCCCATGGCCGGGCTCACCCACTCGGCCTTACGCACCACCATCCTTCAGTGTGGGGGCGTAGGCCTGCTTAGCACTGAAATGCTCTCGGCAAGCAGACTGCCAGCGGAGAACGAACAACTGTCGCCATACCTGATCCGAACCAAAGAAGAACGACCGCTTTCCTATCAGCTGCTTATCAGCACAGAACTGCACATCCCCAAGGCAATGGAACGCCTGCATGTCATTGGCGCCGATGCGGTAGACCTGAACCTGGGCTGCCCAGCGCCGCAGGTGCGCAAGGCAGGTGGCGGCGCGCTGCTGATGGAGGAGCCGCAACTGGTTCGTCGCATTGTTGCCGCGGCGCGGCGGTACACCTGTTTACCGCTGTCGGCAAAAATCCGGCTGGGAGAAACCCTGAACCAGGAAAAGCTGCACAGTTTCTGCCGCATGCTGGAAGGCGAGGGTATCGATCTGCTCACCGTCCATGGCCGCTTGCGCAGCGAACCCTTTGCACGCAAACCGCATTGGGACTGGATTACAAAGGTGAAGGAATGGGTCAAGATACCAGTGGTGGCCAACGGATCCATTGACTCTGTGTCAAGCGCGCGCACCTGTCTTGCAATAACCGGGGCAGATGGTCTCATGATCGGCAGACAGGCGGCAAGAGCTCCCTGGATTTTTGCTGCCATCGCTAGGGATTTGTACCAAGCGTCGCTGCCAGAAGTGTCTGTCTCGCTACCAGCCGTGTACCGACACTTTGCCAGAGCCCTCGCCGATCGTTTTCCGCCGGAACGCCAACTGGGCCGCCTCAAGGAATTTACCCATCACTTTGCAAAAAACTATCCCTTCGGCCATCATCTGGCCAGCCAGGTTCAGGCAAGCTCCACCTTTAACGAAGCTTATGAGCGGGCAGCCGCATTTTTTCTTCAGCATGATCCTGGTACTGCAGCGGCAGCCTTTCGGGCTACATCAGAGAATCATTTTGCCTGAGACTGCAAAAGCTATCTGAGCGCAGGATTGTAATAACCGAAACGCAACCAAGGGAAGCGGGTACGCAGCGCCTGCAGCCAATTACGCATACCCATGGGAGGTACAACCGGGCTATGGCCAATCACTTGCCGATAGTGGTCCGGATCCATATTGAGGTTACGAAGTTGAATAAGATCGGGTCGGTGCCGATCGATCAAACGGGATAGAGCATCAAACTCCTGCGCATCGTCTGTGCAACCGGGCAAAATAAAATAATTCAACGATACATGTCGACCTGCATCCTTCATTATATCCAGGCTTGTGCACAAATCGATCAGAGTAAAACCTTTGGGCTGGTAGTAGCGATAATGATGCTCAGGCTGCGCGCTGTTTAAGGATAGGCGGATCGAATCCAGCCCCGCTCCTGCCAAGCGCTCCACTGCTGCTGGCAGGCTGCCGTTGGTGTTCAGGTTGATGGTGCCCCGGCTGGTCTGCCTGCGGATCAGGCGAATCGCCTGTTCCATTACCGGGGCCTGTAAAAGAGGTTCGCCTTCGCAACCCTGGCCAAAACTGACAATGGCCCTGTCTGCCTTGAGCAGATGCGGCACTGCTACCTCGGCAATCTCCTGGGGCGTGGGTATAAAAGTGATGCGATCCTGGGTGGAAGGGCAGCTGCCCGATGGCTGCAAGGAAATACATCCGGCGCAGGCCGCGTTGCAGACCGGTGAACAGGGGAGCGGCGCTTCCCAGCGACCCAAAAAATAGTTGCGCGCCGCTGGGCAGCCGTAAATCATGCAGCAGGTGCCCAGGTGCTGCACCAACCGGTTCTCACTGAGCCGCTTCAATTGTTTTCTGGTTCTACGCTTAAGCGTGGTCAGATTGAATTGGTCGGCATCCTGGCGAACATCTTCATCACTGCGGAGAGCCGCCACCCAAAACTTTCCTTCGGCCCAGCCCACAGCCGCATAAGCAAACAGGGGCAGAAGCGGGACTTCATCGGGTAATTCCCGCTTGGTAAAGGCGGCACTATACAGGGCCGTGTGGGCCGGTGCCATAAAGGCCGCCACCGCCTGAACCGCTTCCCCCGGTTGGTACGGATTGTCCACAAGCATGGCGGCATCGCCACCCATGGGCTCGATCCCCACAGGGAGACGACCGGGCAGGGTAAAAATTTCGCTACCTGCTGGTAGTTCGATCAGGTCTTCGGGATCGGGCTGATAATACCTACCGGCTGCGGCTCCGGCCATCTGGAGCCCGGCATAATCAAGTATTTCACCCTCCTGGTTGGCAAAGACCAAGCTTGGCCTGGTGCTGGGATGCCTAGCCGACATGTTGGAGCTACGCGCAGCCCGTTAGCTATTGCAGCCTAATACGGGAAAGCACCGAATCAACCGCATTATAGATGGCCAGATCATCACCAAAGACATCCTGGATGTTGCTATGATCGATCAGATCCTCGGTAATATACTGGGTGAGGTAGAGACTGATCAGGTTAGGATCGGGCACGAGATTACGGATAGGTGCAATCTTAAATTGCATGTCGAATTCATCGAGATCACCAACCCGTTCCAGTTGCCGTTCCATTACCTCTTTAATGGCCTGGACCGAATTCGTTTCGATAATATGCGAATCCATCAGTCGCTGCACCAGCAGAATGGCTAGTTCAGGTGCCATTTCTCTGGATCGTTTCAAAAGATACCGGCGCTCACGCTCTCGCTTGCGATCAATGGCGTCAATGGTTTTGTTGGTGGAGCTGCCGGGGTTCATATGGCGTGCCATGGGCAATATCCTCATGTTTTATTTGAAGAATCAAATTATATATATTAACTGTTTGCCCTTTGTGCAATTTAGAACTGGCCCTCGCCTGCAACCTTTTGCGTCCACTCTCATTTACTGTGACCCACAACAGGGTGGCAAATCGTGCGCTGAGATACCAGCCATACCCCTTGATGTATAGCATATCTCTTTGCTCTTCCTAGTAAAATTCCCGACCGTCACCACCTTCAACCCACAAAAAATCATTGAATTTCTTTGGGGCCGCAGTACAATACATGTTGTTTGTTTTACTACCTATTATCCTTAGGAGGGAGAAATGAGAGGGAAAAAAGCACTGTTCGTCGCACTCGCCGTGATGTTTACCTTCAGTTTGGGTGTAACCGGCTGCAGCAAAAAGGCCAAGACCGCGCCTGTCCAGCCGACAGCCCAAACTCAAGCAGATGCCGGCATGATGACCGAGCCCCTGGAGAGCACTGGTGATTCCGGTGTTATGGAAGGACGCACCTCCGGCCCCATGGTGCCGGTATATTTTGCCTTTGACAGCTCCAGCATCGATGGCGACCAGGTGCCGCGCATTGAGACCAATGCCGACTTCCTGAAGAGCAACCCCGAGATCAGCATCAGGGTGGAAGGCAACTGCGACCCTCGCGGCACCAAGGAGTACAACCTTGCTCTGGGCGAGCGTCGTGCACAAAGCGCCAAGAATTACCTTGCCAGCCTGGGTGTTGGCGCCGAGCGGATGACCACTATCAGCTTTGGTGAGGAAAAGCTGCTCCTCTTCGGTCACGATGAAATGTCCTGGGCGCAGAATCGCCGGGCCGATTTCGTTATCACTAAATAAGTCGGACAGCCAGCTCAACTGCAAACCGGATAGGGGGCCACCCCATCCGGTTTTTTTCTTTTCCCTCCATGCTGTCTTGCCTAGCCAGCACATGGCTGGTACAATTGGGGCTGGCATAGTGCCAAGCCCAACCTTTCTTTTCCACAGGAGTTTTTTAGCATGAACGGTTTCAAGTACATCATGTCTGGTTTGTGTGCGGTGGCAGTTTTTTCATTTTCGAGTTTCATCGGCTCGGCGCAGGCTGCGGAGCTCAAAATCGGCGTCGTCAATATGCAGAAAGTGCTCACCACCTCAAGTGCGGGTAAAAAAGCGCAATCCATCATCGAACAAAAGATGAAATCCTACGACTCCACCTTCAAGAAAGACAAGGATTCCCTCGTTACAATGCGGGATGAAATTGAGAAAAAAAGCTCTGCTTGGAGCGATACAGTCAAGCAGCAAAAATTCTCAGATTTCCAGAAAAAAAGTGCTGAACTCGGCACCAAGGAGCGAGAAGCCAATCAGGAAATCCGCAAACTCCAAGAACGCCACGTTCAACCAGTACTGGAAAAACTTGAAGAAGTAATCCAGAAGGTGGCCAAGGGTGGCCAGTATGACCTGATCTTGCCCAGCAACACCATTCTCTATGCCAGCGGCAAGCATGATATCACCGATCAGGTCACCAAGGCGCTCGATGCAGCCATGAAATAAGAAGCGTCTGAGCAATACACTTATAACCTCGTATTTCCATGCCGGCTTTACAAGCATTGGTCCCCCGATTCACCGACGTTCGCGTTCTGGTGGTCGGGGACATTATTCTCGACCATTTCCTCAGGGGCAAGGCCAGCCGTATCTCGCCGGAAGCACCGGTACCGGTGGTCAACGTACATAAAGAGGAATATTTGCTCGGCGGCAGCGCCAATGTGCTCAGCAATATTGCCTCACTGGGCGGTAAGGCCGAGCTTTGTGGCTTGATTGGCAAGGACACCATGGGCGACAAGGTGCTGGAGCTACTTGCATCCTGTGGTGATATCGGCACGGGCATTGTCAGAGGCCAGCGGCCAACCACCCTGAAAACCCGGGTGCTTGCTCAAGGCCAGCAAATTGTCCGTATCGATCAGGAGGAAACTGGCGAGCCACCAGCCGACTCACTGCAGCAACTGGTTGATTATCTCGAGCACAATCTGCACCGCTTTGATGCAGTCATGGTCAGCGACTATGCCAAGGGCATGATTAACGAAACCACCATGCAAACCCTGCGCCACGCTCTGGCCCGGGAACGGTCCAAAAGCGGCCGAATGCTGCCGCTGGTGATTGATCCAAAGCCGGTCAATATGCCGCATTTTACGGGCGCAAGTATCATCACCCCCAACCACCATGAAGCCATGCAGATGTCTTCCCTGCGCATTGAAGGCGAGGAGAATCTACTGGCCGCCGCCCGCACCATTCAGGATGAACTTGCCTGCACTGCGGTGCTCATTACCCGCGGCGAAGCCGGCATGGCACTTTTGGAAGGCGATGCTCCCATGGTGCTGATTCCGAC
This sequence comes from Desulfobulbaceae bacterium, assembly GCA_012744275.1. Classification (GTDB taxonomy): domain Bacteria; phylum Desulfobacterota; class Desulfobulbia; order Desulfobulbales; family Desulfobulbaceae; genus Desulfobulbus. Next base: position 8,008 of record JAAYIE010000122.1, on the reverse strand, counting down.
CGTGGCAAAGGAAGTTTTTGATGTAACTGGTGCTGGTGACACCGTAGCCGCCACCCTGACTCTGGGCCTGGCAAGCGGTGCCAGTATGTCCCAGGCAGCCATGCTCGCCAACCATGCTGCCGGTATTGTAGTGGCTAAGGTAGGCACAGCCACGGTGACCGTACCCGAACTGCTCACCGCCCTGGCAGGATATTCGGCCTGATGCCGTTCTTGTTCGGCCAGCGTTTCCTTAAATATATCCCAACTTAACACATGTGAGGTACCCCCATGTCCGCCCGCAGCATGACAGGTTTTGGTCGAGGCGAAGCCGGCGGCCCACAGCGGCTGTGGGTTGCAGAAATCCGCACAGTCAATCACCGCTTTCTTGACCAGAAAATAACTCTGCCCCGTGCCTTCCCCAATTTTGAGGAGCCGACTCGCAAACTGGTGGCCGAGCGTCTGGGACGCGGTCGAGTGGAGGTACAACTCAGTGTAAACGGCAATCAGGCTGTCCAACCGCGCCTTACGGTCAACCAGGATTTGGCGCGACAGTACCACAACTGCCTGCAAACACTACTAAACAATTTTACCATTGATGGTGGCATTCGCCTGACCGACATGCTCACCCTGCGCGATATCATCAGTGTAGAGGAACAGTCACCCGACCTGGAAGCAGAGTGGGCCCTGGCCAGCCGCGCCCTCAATCAGGCCCTCACAGCCTGCGAACAGATGCGCCTGCAGGAAGGGCTGGCACTCAAGCAGGATTTAACCCAGCGGCTCGAAACCATACACGCATTGGTCGCACAAATTGACAATCAAATTCCCGAACTGCTGCGCATGCGACAATGTGAGTTGCAGGAACGGCTGACCAAACTGCTGGCAGGCGTTGATCTCGATCCCATGCGCCTGGCGCAGGAATGTGCCATCATGGCAGACAAAAGCGATATCAGCGAGGAAATCACCCGGCTGCGCAGCCATATCAGGCAGTTTCACAATTTTCTTGAACTCGATGAGGCAGTGGGCCGACGCTTAGACTTCCTCCTGCAGGAATTTTTGCGGGAAGTGAATACGCTGTGCTCCAAGATCAGCCACGCAGAGATCGCCCAGTTGGGCGTAGAGATGAAAAACGAAATCGAAAAACTCCGGGAGCAGGTACAGAACATCGAATAGCAGCAGCGCTGTTGCCGCCTGAATATGGGTTAATTGCAGGCGGATCCCGTACAAACCAGACCAAGCATCCCATGGATAATTTGCTTTTACACGTTGGTTTTGGCAATGCCGTCAAGATCAACCGCATACTTGCGGTAGTCAACCCCGGTTCATCCCCTGTCCGCAAATTGAAAGACGAGGCCCGCCAGGAAAAAAAAATTATTGATGTTACCGAAGGCAGACGCACTAGGTCTATCCTCATCCTTGATTCGGGCCACCTGGTACTCTCCTCGGTGCAGCCCGACACCATTACCCAACGATTGACAAATTTATCCAAGGAAGAGCGTAATCCGGCTTTAAAACTGGACCGACTGGAAAACGACGAATCATGATAACGAAGGGACAGCTGTTCATTCTATCCGGGCCCTCTGGTAGTGGGAAGTCGACCCTCATGCGCCAGGTTTTACCCAACTTGCCGGGTCTGGCCTTTTCCGTGTCGCATACCACCAGACAGGCCCGACCCGGAGAAAGGGACGGTGTGCACTACCACTTTGTCGACAGCGCTACCTTCCTTGCCCTGCGCGACCAGCAGCCTCCGGGCTTTTTGGAATGGGCCGAGGTGCACGGTAACCTCTATGGCACCAGCGTAGCTGAGATAGAAGAAAAAATTCGACAAGGGGTGGATATTCTTCTGGATATTGATGTGCAGGGCGCACGGCAGGTGCTGCGGCAGCGAAGCGACGTGGTCAGCATTTTTCTTTGTCCGCCTTCCCTGGAAGTCATGGCGGAACGACTGCGTCGCCGCGCGACCGAAGCGGAGAGCAGCTTTGATTTAAGGCTGGAGAATGCCCGCAAAGAACTGGCCTGCGCTTCGGAGTACACCTACCTACTGGTTAACGATCGCCTGGAAACAGCGGTTGAGGGGTTTCGCAGCATTATTATTGCTGAACGTTTGCGTCATCGTCGCAACCCGGACGGGCAAACTGTACACCTCCTGCGGTGAAGGCATGAAAAAAAAGAAGCAGACAACCGCATCCGAGCCGCTCCCCCCAGTAGCTGAGGAAAATACAAATAAAGCCGACCTGATCTGGGGTCTGAACCCGGTGCTGGAGGCCCTGCGCCAACCGGAGCAAGGGGTGCATGAGGTGCTGGTACTGCAGGGGAAGGCTGGCCCTCGTCTGCAGGAGGTAATTGATCTGGCCCGCAGCCGCAGGATTACCCTGCGTTTTGTCCCAGCGCAGCGTCTGGGCGTACCTCAGAACAGTCGGCATCAGGGCGTGAGCGCTCGTTTGGCGGCGGTCAACTACATTGCACTGGAGACCTTACTTGAAGGAGTATCGGCAAGCCCACCCCCACTGCTGGTGCTGGACTGTATTCAGGATCCGCATAATCTGGGCTCCATTCTGCGCTCTGCCCTGGCTGCGGGCTTCGGCCACGTCATCCTGCCCAGGGAGCGCAGCGCCATAATCAGTGGCACAGTGGCGCAAAGTTCTGCCGGAGCGATCAGCCATCTCAAGTTGTGCCGGGTGGCCAATGTCGCCGAAACCCTGCAGGCGCTCAAGGAGCAGCAGTACTGGATTTTCGGGGCCGTGGTTGACCCAGGCGCCAGTTCGCTCTACAGGGTCGACTTTCCAGACGCCACCTGCCTGGTTATTGGCGGGGAAGGCAAAGGCATCCGGCCGCTGGTGCAAAAGCGCTGCGACCAGCTCTTCACTATTCCCATGGCAGGGAGCTTCAATTCCCTCAATGCCTCGGCAGCTGCAGCGGTGATTATGTTTGAAATCGCCCGCCGCAGGCTGGACCTGGCAAGAAGGGATACGCACTAGCCTTTTCGCCGTTTCTTCTGGGCCTTGGCCAAAAGATCACCAAAGGTACCCATGGAAACCGGTTCCCTGGGCGGTGGCGGCGTGTATTCCTCCTTCATCTGCTTCCCCTGGCTTTCTCCGGGCTGGTAATCTTCGGGCGCAAGCGAGATGCGCTTTTGCGCCATATCCACGCCCTCAACCTGTACGGTCAGCTCCTGGCCGATTTCAAGTACCTCACGCGGATGGTTCAGCTTGCGTCCGGCTCCCAGCTTGGAGATGTGCACCAGGCCATCGACACCTGGCTCAAGAGTCACAAACGCACCATAGGGAGCAAGCCGTGCCACTTGCCCCTGGTGCAGGGAACCAACAGCATAGCGCTCGCTGGCCTGTTCCCAGGGACTGGGCGTTGTCTCCCTGAAACTTAAGGAGATGCGGTCGCGCTCCCAGTCCAGGCTTTTGATGATAACCTCCACCTTCTGGCCGCGCTCCAGCACGTCTTCCACCCGCTCGGTCTGGCCCCAGGCCAGCTCACCGATGGGGATAAGACCATCCACCCCGCCAATATCCACAAAAGCCCCAAATTCCCGCAGGGAGGTGACTGTACCACTGATCTGCATACCAACCTGCAATTCCTTTTGCAGGCGCTCCCGCTGCTGCTGTCGCTCTTCCTCCAAAACTGACCGGGCAGAAACCAGGATATTTCTGCCCTGATTACCAAACTCCATAATCCTGAAGGTGAAGGTCTTGCCGAGGTAGTCTTCTGCTGATTCCACCCGGCGGATATCCATTTGTGAAAAGGGGCAAAAGCAGCGCTGACCAGCCATCATGACCGAAAAGCCGCCTTTAACTTCGGCACTGACCGTACCTTCCACCGGGATACCGGCATTAAAGGCCTCTTCCAGTTCGCGTGAGCTGGCCTGGCCGGAGCCGAGCCGAGTAGTGAAGGTGGTTTCGCCGCCGCGGCTGGAGAGAAAGTACACCTGCAGGCGATCGCCAATGGCCACCTTGAGCTCTCCCGCCTCATCGCGCAATTCCGCCGCATTGAGCACACCCTCGCTCTTGCCGCCTGCATCCAGAAACACATGCTCGCCGCTTATGCCGACGACTGCTGCCTCCACCCGGTCACCGGGCTGCAGTCGTGCATGCTGGGCCTTTTTTTCCTCAAACAGTTGATCGAAACGTTCCTCTTCCATATTAGCGCAAACGAAAGTTTGTGTTGAATTAAGGAGCGAAACAGGGCAAAGATCAGAGGTTGAAGCTGTACTGTTCGCACCTGTTGGGTATCGGTGGTGCTTAAACCGAATTTCGTATTCTTTCAATAGAAGATGCATGCCGCCGGCCAATCGCGCCGAGTGGAACGCATCGCACATAAGCCATGTCGCAGCAACCAGCCAACCTGGAAAAAGCCGCTTGCCTGGCCGTGCTGGGTACCGGCTCGGATGTGGGCAAGAGCATAGTGGTCTCGGCCCTGTGCCGCATCTATGCAAACATGGGGCTGAATGTGGCCCCGTTCAAAGCACAGAACATGTCCAACAATTCCGGGGTAACACCGGAAGGATTGGAAATAGGCCGGGCCCAGATTGTGCAAGCCGAGGCCGCCCGCATCGCCCCGCATACGGATATGAACCCAGTGCTGCTCAAACCGGTGAGCGATGTTGGTTCCCAGGTGGTGCTGCACGGCCGCCCCTGGATGGATGCCACCTCGCGCAGCTATTACCAGAAAAAAAGTGAGCTGTTTGCCGAAAGCTGCCTTGCCCTAGACAGGCTGCGCAGCCAGCACGAACTTATTATCATGGAAGGGGCCGGTTCCTGCGCCGAGGTCAACCTGCTGGAAAACGACATTGTTAACCTGCGTGCCGCAGCCCAGGCTGAAGCACCGGTTATTCTGGTGGCAGATATCGACCGGGGCGGAGTTTTTGCACAAATTATTGGCACTCTGGCCTGCCTACAGGCAGAGGAACAGGCCCGTATCCGCGGTTTTATCATCAACCGGTTCCGGGGCGATCTCAGCCTGTTTAGGCCTGGCATAGACTGGATTGAGCAGCAAACGGGCAAGGCGGTGTTCGGAGTGTTGCCCTGGTATTCCCATTTTCACATCGAAGCCGAAGATTCGGTGGTGCTCGAGCAGCCTACCAAGCGCCTGCCGCACAACATTGACGAGATACTCATTGCAGTAATCCGACTGCCGCATATATCCAACTTTACGGACTTTGATCCCCTGGACCAACTCAGCGGCTGCCATTTGGTGTATGTGCGTGAAGCGCAAGACCTGAGCCCCTGCGCGGCTGTCATTATTCCCGGCAGCAAAAGCACGCGCAGCGATCTGGATTGGTTGCACCAGAGCGGCTGGGCCAGGCAACTCCATGCATATCGCCAAGGAGGCGGTCACATTCTCGGTATCTGCGGCGGTTTTCAGATGCTGGGCCAACAGGTTCACGATCCGCACGGTCTTGAAGGTGAGGCAGGAAGCAGCACTGGCCTTGCCATGTTGCCAGTAAACACAGTGTTGCAAAGCCCCAAAACCACCACACGCACCAGCTTTTCCTGGAATGATGCCGAAGGTACGGGCTATGAAATCCACATGGGCGCCACCGAAGTGCCAGCTGCAGACAGTATGCTGACGGTGCAGAGCCGTAACCGTGTCGCCTGTCAGGACACTGATGGTTGCCGCAGCAGCGACGGTCACGTACTCGGCACCTATATGCACGGCCTTTTCGACAACCCGGCCATTACCCGCAAATGGCTGGATGCCATCGGTCTGCATGCGGTGACTGTGACCAAAGATCATGGCGCCCTTGCGCGCGACCGGGCTTACGAACAACTGGCCACCCATGCCCTGCAACATCTCGATATCAGCGCCATCACCGCCCTGCTACCGCCCCATTTACAGAAGGTTGCGCTATGATACACGGTCACGGCGGAAACATCTTTGCCCTAGCCCGCGAACTGGGCTACCGGCCGGAAGAGCTCACGGACATGAGCAGCAATATCAATCCGCTCGGCCCGGTGCCGGGTTTGCTGGCCCACCTGCAGGTGCACCTGCCCAGGATCCAGTCGCTGCCCGAGGTGGATGCGGCCCGGGCCTGTGTTGATCTTGCCGGCTTGCTTGGGCTCAATCCGGCGCATATCCTCGCAGGTGCTGGCACCACCCAATTCATCTACAGCGCCTGCAGCGCCCTCAAGAGCAGCAAGGTGCTCATAGTGGCACCCACCTATGCTGATTATGCCGATGCCTGCCGCCAGCATGGGATTGAGCCAGATTTTTTCTGCACACGAGCGGAAGCACAGTTCCACCTTGACCTGGCCGAATTGGAGCCGAAGCTGCCGCACTACGATACGCTGTTTCTGTGCACGCCCAACAATCCCTGCGGCCAGTTGATCCCGCTGCACGGTCTGAACGAACTGGCCCGCCGCCACCCGCATCTGCGCTGCATTGTCGACGCCTCGTATCTACCCTTTGCCAAACCGCAACTGCAGGGCAGCCTGGCAGCGCTGCAGGCTCAAAACTTACTTATACTCTGGTCTGGATCCAAAATTTTTGCCATACCCGGCCTGCGTACCGGCTTTCTTTGCGCCCATCCTGAACTGCTGGCCCGCTTCCAGCACTTTGCCCAGCCCTGGAGCCTGAGTACCCTGGGCCAGGAAGCCATGCACTTTCTATACGCCAATCAGGAGGCGGTGCAGCAGTTTGTGCAGGAAACACACCAGTACATCCAAACGGAAAAAGGTCTGCTCTTTGAGCGTCTGCACAACTGCAACCTGCGCCTGATCCCTTCCGACACCTCCTTTATTCTCATCCAATTGCCACCGCACCTGGAAGCAGAGCAAGTACGGGTAGCCATGCTTGCAGAACGCTTGCTTATTCGCAACGCCACAAATTTTCATGGTTTGGACAGCAGTTATATCCGAGTAGCTTTGAAAGACAGTGCCAGTAATGCTCGTTTTGCCAAAGTACTGTTGCAACTTGCTGCAGGCTAAACATCGGTCATGTAAATAGAATGGAGGAACGGAAGCACGATATGACCCGTCTAGCTCTTCTTCCAGTTCCAGATCAAAGAAAATGTATCAAGGAGGCGAAGCAAATGCGACGCAGACGTACATTGAGATACTTTGAGGAGCATTTGCTGAAGCCGACACAGATGGGGCTTTGATATGGAATTGGGATTGCACTGGGCTGCCCTGCCCTGCGCCTTTCTGCTCGACCTGCTCTTCGGCGACCCGCCCAATTGGCCGCATCCAGTCCGCCTCATGGGCCATCTCATTACCCGTACAGAGCCCTGGTTCCGCAGCGTTTTTCCCTCACCATTTGTGGCTGGGGCTTTCTTTGCTCCTGCCCTTATTCTATCTGCATTTGGCACAGGCCTCGCCCTTACCTTGCTGACCTGGTCCATTCACCCACTACTCGGTTTTAGCGTGGAAAGCGTGCTTTTGTACTACTGCTTTTCCGCCCGCTCGCTCAACCAGGCGGGTATGGAGATTCACAGCCTCCTGTCGCAAAACAAGGTTGATGAAGCCCGCAGTGCAGTGCGCATGATTGTGGGGCGCGATGTGAGCCAATACGGCGGTGATGATATCGCCAGGGCAACTGTTGAGACTGTGGCGGAGAATTCGGTGGACGGTGTGCTGGCACCGCTCTTTTTCGCTGCCCTTGGCGGTGCGCCTCTGGCGCTTGCCTATAAGATGACCAACACCTTGGACTCCATGGTGGGCTACAAAAGCGAGCGGTATCTGTACTTTGGCCGCACAGCAGCCCGCATTGATGATGTGGCCAACTTCCTGCCCGCGCGGCTGGGCGTGATTATTATCAGCCTGGCAGCAGCGCTTCTGCCAAATGCCTTTACAGGGCAAGCCTGGCGCACAGCCCGCAGGGAAGGCAGTCACCATTCCAGCCCCAACGCCGGCTATGCCGAGGCCGCCTTTGCCGGTGCGCTTTCCATTAAGCTCAATGGCCCGAATTACTACGGTGGCGTGCTGGTTGACAAACCGTGGATTGGCAAAGAGTTTGCCACCGTGCAGGTTGCAGACATTGCCCGTGCCTGTCGGTTGATGCTGATGGCATCCATCGTTGGCACGCT